>CALQBB020000215.1 GCA_943328715.2 Polynucleobacter meluiroseus
CTTAAGTAAACACCTCTCTAATTACTTCGATACGAAGACTGGAGCAAAGCGCGATCCGGAAACCTATAAAACGATTGCCGAAATTCTGGACCTTGAGCCACAGCAAATTTTATTCTTATCGGATATTACGGAAGAATTGGAAGCTGCTGATGGAATGGGATATCAAAC
This sequence comes from Polynucleobacter meluiroseus, assembly GCA_943328715.2. Lineage (GTDB taxonomy): Bacteria > Bacteroidota > Bacteroidia > Flavobacteriales_D > Crocinitomicaceae > UBA952. The sequence goes on from CALQBB020000215.1 coordinate 169, forward strand.
CATGCAATTGGTTCGACCAGGAACGAACGCATCATGGAAAAACACGGTGGCTAGTTTCAACGAGATTTAAGTCCAAACGATTTTTTAGACATAAAAAAAGCCGATCAAGTGATCGGCTTTTTCATTTTGATAAGAGTAGTTTCTTAGTTGTTGATTGGTGCACCAGCGTTGTTAACTGGAGTTCCAACTTCTGGAGCTGGACCAACTTCACCTTTAATACGAATCACTTTGTTCGGCTCGTTGATAGCGTTTGAAGTGATGGTAACGTTTTTGTTGATTGGACCTGGACGGTTTGTATCGTATTTCACACGAATAACACCTTTCGCTCCTGGTGCAATTGGGTCTTTCGGCCACTCAGGAACTGTACATCCACAAGATCCTTTCGCATTTGAAATAATCAAAGGCTCGTCTCCTGTATTTTTGAATTCGAAATTACAATAAGGCTCTCCACCGTATTTGATGTTGCCATAGTCGTGCGTTTCTTTGCTGAATTCGATTTTTGCACCTTTCTCAATTTGTGCGTTTACTGTGTTCATTCCCAAAACGGCGATGAACATAATTCCAAAAGATAAAAATAGTTTTTTCATGGTCGATTAATTTTATGTATCAAACATACGTAGGATTCATTTGCCCGATTTTTATTTAACTAAATGTTAACAGATTTAATTTTCTGTACAAGTCAATTGATTTGTGCTTCAAAAGTCTATTTCTTAATCCACCCTCGTTTTATGAAAAGCAGGACCAGTCCGATGGAAAGCGCGAACATAAAGGCAATTACCGAGTAGTAACCATACGTATACTTTAACTCTGGCATATGCTCGAAATTCATTCCGTAAATGCCTACGATAAAGGTTAAGGGAATAAAGATGGAGCTCACAACCGTTAAAACACGCATAATTTCATTCATGCGTTGTCCTTGTGCAGCGTAATATAAATTTGCCATTCCCTCCAAAATTTGCTTATTCGCATCAATTTCTTCGAGAACGCTCATGCAAGAGGAACGTAAACTTCGAAAGTAATGGCGATTGCTACTTTGTATAAATGGACTCTCGCTATTTTCTAATTGATTGGTCACATCACGCATGGGTTGAGCAATCTTCCGTAATTCGATCAGCTTGCGTTTTTCCAATTCAATGCTTGCCAATATGGATTTGTCTTGTGTAAGGTGTAGCTGCGCATCAATCGTTTCGATTTGAGAAGAAATTTCCTCTAGAACTTCGAAGTAATTATCAATAATAGCTTCTAACATGCGAAACATGAGAAAATCGGAGCCTTTTGCGCGAATTTTCCCTCTTCCTTTTTCTATGCGGTCACGTACATCTGGAAAGTGATCAGAAGGTTTGTCCTGGAAGGAAATCAAATAATTTTCGCCCATTAAAAACGAAATTTGATCCTGATGTAGAAATGGATTTCCAAGTTCCTTCGGTAAGGCAGACATCACATGGAAGGACATATACTTACTGTATTCTTCGACTTTCGGTCGCCGTACTTGTTTATGGATGCTCTCGATGGTTAATTTATCAATCCCCAATTTATGGCATAATTGTTCAATGGATTCTGTATCCTCGATGCCGTGAAAGTTTAACCATGCGACATGGTCGCTGTCTAGTTCGGATTCTAAAAACTCATCGGCAAAATAGGAAGATGACTCCTTTTTAACGGAGTAAAAAGTAGCATTGTACTTATATAGCTGAATGTTCCCCATGGTTGTTTTGCTCTTTCTTCGGTGTTTGATTTAATGCACATCCCTCACAACTAGAACTCTTTTTGGAAAACTGATTCCAAGTCCTACTTACGATGTAGTATACGGAAAGTCCAAGTGCCAAAAGAATGATGATTGTTTGCATAACTAAACGAATATACGATTTATCCGTGAATTAAGAGAGGAGAACAAAGCAAAACCATGCGGAAAAGTACGCTAATAATCCCATGAAAACCAATTGAATAACAGGCCATTTCCAAGAATTTGTTTCGCGTTTTACAACCGCCATCGTTGCCATGCATTGCATCGCAAACACATAAAAGACCATTAATGAAACGCCACTTGCCAAGGTGAAAACAGGAGTCCCATCTGCTTTTACTTCGTTGCGCATGCGATCGATAAGCAAGGATTGCTCGTCACTTTCGTCCTGAACGGCATAAATAGTTGCCAAAGATCCAACAAATACTTCCCTTGCCGCAAATGAAGTAATCAATGAAATGCCAATTTTCCAATCGTATCCTAACGGTGCGATAACTGGCTCCATGCCTTTACCGAGTATCCCAATGTAGGAATTGGAAAGTTTACAGGCGTCCATCGCTTTTGTTTGTTCTTCTTTTGTCATTGAGTGATATGCCCAAGTTTTACTTAATCCGTGCGCGGCACCATCCATGTCTGGTCCAAAACTCGCAAGGAACCAAAGAATAATCGAAATGGCTAAAATGATTTTTCCAGCATCAAGAATAAATATTTTTACCTTTTCAAGTACGTTTATAAACACATTTCCCCAACGTGGATTCTTGTAATCTGGCAATTCTAGAAGCAGAAATCCTTTTTCTTTTTGCTTGATCATCAATTTTAAAAGCAAGGAAACCAACAACGCAAAAACAATTCCTAAACTGTATAATCCAAATAGGACGATTCCCTGTAAGTTGATAAATCCAAAAACAAATGTTTTAGGAATAACCAATGAAATCAATAGGGTGTAGACGGGAATGCGTGCGCTACAACTCATGAACGGAGCGACTAAAATCGTAATGAGTCGTTCCTTCCAATTGGAAATTGTTCGTGTAGCCATGATTCCCGGAATGGCACAAGCCACACTGGACATCAGTGGAACAACACTTTTCCCATTGAGTCCAAAAGGACGCATGAGCCGATCCATGATGAATACCACGCGTGACAAATAACCGCTCTCTTCTAGAATGGAAATGAAAAAGAAAAGCATGGCAATTTGCGGGACAAACACCACTACTCCGCCAATTCCAGGTATGATTCCTTGTGAAATTAAATCGTTTACAAGTCCGGGCTGAATGGTTTCACTACTCCAAGTCGAAAAATGGGAGAACATGGAGTCAATCCAGTTCATTGGAGCATTGGCAAACGTAAAAATAAATTGAAAAATAGTCAATAGAACAAAAGCGAAAATCACGTAGCCAAAAATGGGATGCACTAAAACACGGTCAATTTGTCGCGAAACACTATCTCCATCTGGCGCTTTTGTTTGCACAATATGCTTCAACGCATCTTTGATTTTTCTTAAACGCTGTTCCGCCTCTAATTTTTGACATTGAACATCGTCGATTGCGCACAGTTCAGCTGATTC
>CALQBB020000216.1 GCA_943328715.2 Polynucleobacter meluiroseus
CCAGGCGGAAAAAAGGGCATTCCTTTTTTAGCGGCTTTAAAAATAGCTAATGAACTACTATTCCAATCCCCGGGACCAAAAATCACACAAGGATTAATAATTACAGCATTCAATCCTTCCTCTATTCCACGCCAAACTTCTTTCTCTGCTAAAAATTTTGAAACGGAATAACCGCTAACTTCTGACCCTGGCTCCCATTTGTTCGCCTCCGTACTTGCCCCTTTCGTGTTGACGCCAACCGCAGCGGTTGAGCTAACATAACAAAGTTTTTCTACTTTATTTCTCAAGGAGAAGTTTACCACATTTGCTGTCGCAATGCGGTTATGTTGAATACATGCTTCAAAGTCTGCTTTAAAAAATGAGACAAGTGCCGCGCAATGGTATACATGAGTTATTTCGGACATAGCCGTTTCCACTAATGAAATGTCTAATAAGTCACAGTAAACCCATTCGATGGAACGCCATTTTTCTTCTGCTTTATCCTGAAAATAATAGTGAAATAGTCCGTGGACATCTTCGATTTTAGACTTGTTTCGATAAAGGGCGCGACAAGATTCTCCTTGCTCTGTCAATTGAATTAACAAGTGACTTCCCAACAATCCTGTGGCTCCTGTGACTAAAATCATGCGGTAAAGCTAGGCATTAAACTCTATTATTGGTAAATGGCTTCCAACCCTTCTTTTATTTGTTCTGCTGAAAAGGCTAGCTGTTCAGTAGTATGAGCACTTGAAATAAAACCAACTTCATACCCAGACGGACCAAAGTAAACTCCTCTGTTTAATAAGAAGTGATGTAATTTATTGAAGGAAGTCATGTCAGCATCGATTTGATCGGCAGCTGCGATGCGTTTTTTACCGTTGAAGGAGAACCAAAAACTGGATCCAATGCTTACTAATTCAACGGGTAATTCATGCGTATTTGCAAAGTTGTTGATGTCCTCAACAAATGTTGTTGTTTTCTTTTCTAGTTCTTCGTAGAAATTTTCCTGTGCGCAAAGAGACAATTGTGCAATTCCAGCAGCCATCGCTACAGGGTTTCCAGAAAGTGTCCCCGCTTGATAAACCGGACCATCTGGAGAAACGAAGGACATAATTTCACGTTTTGCACCATATGCTCCAACCGGAAGGCCTCCACCCATGATTTTACCGTAGGTGACAATGTCCGGGGTAATCTTATAATATTCAGAAGCACCACCAAACGCCACACGGAATCCAGAGATGACCTCATCAAAAATCAATAGAATACCATATTCTGTGCACAAAGCACGCAACGCAGTTAAAAAACTTAAGTCTTGTAGCAACAATCCGTTGTTTGCAGGAATTGGTTCGATAATCACACAAGCAATTTCGTCGGAAAGAGCCTCGAAACACGATTTTAACGCATCAAGGTCGTTTAATGGCAGGACAATTGTTTCATTGGCAAATGCTTCGGGAACTCCTGCGCTTGATGAGGTTCCAAATGTTACTAGACCACTTCCAGCTTTTACCAAAAGTGCGTCTACATGTCCATGGTAACACCCATCGAATTTCACAATTTTCGTTTTGTTCGTATATCCACGAGCCAAGCGTATAGCAGACATTACGGCTTCTGTTCCTGAACTAAGGAAGCGCAACTTGTCAATAAATGGAATTCGATCCAAAATGAATTTTGCTAATTCGCTTTCTTTTCGTGTTGGCGCCCCAAAACTTGCTCCGTTTTGTAAGGTTTCAACAACGGACTGAAAGATATGAGGGTGATTGTGACCATTGATTAACGGACCCCAACTTCCACAAAAATCAATAAAATGATTTCCGTCTTCATCCCATATTTCTGCCCCATTACCTTTGGCAATAAATAGAGGAGTCCCTCCAACCGACTTAAATGCACGAACGGGAGAATTTACACCTCCAGGAAAATATGTTTGAGATTCCTGAAATAGTTTTTCAGATGTGCTTCGGTTAATGGAATGATCGATCTTCATTTCTTGCGTATATTTGTCGTGCTACAAAAGTAACAATAAAGGATGGAAATGGTTTTTAACAATAGCTTGGATTTTGCACGAAAAATGGACGAACAGGATCCATTACGTCGTTTTCGAAATGAATTTTTATTTCCCACTTTTCACAGTGAGAATCCGATATATTTCACGGGGAACTCTCTTGGATTGCAGCCAAAGAAAGCAGCGGTTTATCTTCAAGAAGAATTGGCTGATTGGGCAAAATTCGGTGTAGAAGGACATTTTTTATCAAGAAGACCTTGGTTTTCATACCATGAGCAATTAACGGAAATGGCCGCAAAAATTGTTGGCGCATTGCCGATTGAAGTAGTTGTCACACATTCCTTGACAACGAATTTGCATTTGCTCATGGCAAGTTTTTACCGTCCAAATGGAAAAAGAACCAAAATACTTTGTGAAGCAAAAGCTTTCCCAAGCGACCAATATGCCTTAGAATCTCAACTAAAAATGCATGGACTCACCATGGATCATCTTGTGGAAATTGCTCCGAGAGAAGGAGAACAGTTAATTCATGAGGATGATATCTGCGCTAAAATTTTGGAAGTAGGTGATGAATTGGCGATGGTGATGATTGGTGGGGTTAATTATTACACCGGACAATATTTTGATTTAGCCCGCATTACAGATGCAGGACACCAAGTAGGTGCATATGTGGGATTTGATCTTGCACATGCCGCTGGAAACATCAATCTTCAGTTGCACGACTGGAATGTTGACTTTGCAGCCTGGTGCGGATATAAATACCTAAACTCATCTCCAGGTGGAGTATCCGGAATGTTCGTTCACGAAAAACATGCCCACAACAAGGAACTTCCTCGATTTGCAGGATGGTGGGGACACAATAAAGAGGAACGGTTTTTAATGAAACCAGGATTTGATCCACTACCAGGCGCTGAAGGATGGCAATTGAGCAACGCTCCAGTAATGGGAATGGCGGTGCATTTAGCATCTTTAGAGTTGTTTGATGAGGCAGGAATGGATCAAATTGGTGCGAAAAGAGATCAAATGACCGCATACTTGGAGTTTGTCATTCAGGAAATATCCGATCGTAATTCAGAGAAATGCACCTTTGAAATCATCACTCCAAGTGAAATTCACAGAAGAGGTGCGCAATTATCGATTATGGCCCTTGGACAAGGACGAAAACTTTTTGACGCATTGTCAGACCTAGGAGTCATTGCAGATTGGCGCGAACCGAATGTGATTCGAATTGCACCAGCACCCTTATATAATTCTTACGAGGATTGTTATTGGTTTGGTGTGCATTTAGAGAATGCTATTCAGTAGAACTGATTCAATCACTGAAGGAAAGTGTTCTATTTCTAGTGCACGAACCTGTCCTTCAATTTCCAAGGCAGAGGTAGGATTTTCCAGAGCAACAGCAAATTGCGCTAACATTTTTCCTTTATCAAACTCTTCATTGACTAAGTGAATGGTAACTCCTGAAAACTGAGCAGAACTTTTCGA
>CALQBB020000217.1 GCA_943328715.2 Polynucleobacter meluiroseus
AATTCAGGAGTCTCCTTTAATTCTTCAAGTCCTTTCCAATATTTTCTAGTCATTCCCATGGTCTTTTCTTCGACAAGAATATTATTAATTTATTAATAGTGGCATTTAGCACATTCCCAACCTCCAAGTTCACTTACAGAGACTTTACCATCTTGGTAATATTTCTTGTAAAGAGCTGGGTCTTTTTTCAAACGACGGTGAATTTCGTCATAGTAAGCATTTTTACCATCACCAATTTTCACGTCTTTTTTACCGTGACATTCAATACACCATCCCATTGTTAATGTTGGTTTCGTTAATTGAATGTTTCCTTCGATTTTATTTAATTCAGAAACTGGTTGAACTTTCGCTGCTTCGTTCATGACTTTCATATCACCGTGACATTGTTTACAATCCACACCACCTACAACGACGTGTTGAGAGTGATTGAAGTAAACGTGATCTGGAAGGACATGCACTTTGTTCCAAACGATCGGTTTTGTTTTTCCAGTATATTTTCCAGCTCCAGATGAAACATCCCATCCAGCTGCTGCATAAATTTTCTTGATTTCACCAGCGAAAGGTTTTCCTTCTCCGTTGATTTGTTTGTGACAATTCATACATACGTTCACAGATGGAATTCCAGCTGATTTCGATTTAGTCACCGAATTGTGACAGTATTTACAGTCAATTCCATTCACACCAGCGTGACGGTCGTGAGGGAAAGCAATCGGTTGAGATGGTTGGTAATCTTCCATCACATTGATGCGGTACAATCCTTGGAATAACGTTACGATTACCGCAATAACAGTCACAAGGGACGCAAGTCCAACCCACAATCTGTATTTCCATGCAATTGTACGTAATTCTTCTCCGTATGTAAGTTTCTCTTGGTGCTCTGGGTTATCAGAAGTAGCGATTTTCAATTGACGACGAACGCCTCCAACTGCAAGGATCACCACAATAAAGATGACACCCATCACAATCCAAATCCATCCAACGGAACCTTCTTCGTCCATTGGATCTAATGGCGGTGCATTTGGGTCAACTGGTCCACCAGTTGTTGTCGCCATGGCAGGATCTGGCTGCGCATCAATCCAATCAAAAATTGAATTAATTTCCTCTGCTTTTAAATCAGGGAAAGCAGACATCGCTGTTTGAGACCACTTGGAAACTTCAGCAGCATACGGATCCGCAGCTACAGCATTTTGCCAATTGTTTACCCATTTAATGATGCTCCCTTCTTTCGCACCACCCGCAGCCCATTTGTCGCGAACCTGGAACAATTTTGGTCCAGTGCTATTCTTGTGGGTTTGGTGACATGTAGCACATTTTGATTTGAAAAGTGCTTCTCCTTGAGCTTTTGAAAAGTTGGTCAAACCAACAAAGCCTAACGTTAACGTAACGAACGCTACAGATTTTAAACGATTAAGCAACTGAATTCTAGATATTTCCATGTATAAACTACTAATTCACTCTTAAAAATAGTGCGGTCAACCCGCTTTTTATCGGTGTCAAAATTAGGTCAATCATGGCATTTTATGACATTTTCGTGACAAAAAAAGTGTAAAAAAAGCTAATTTAAAATCATTCTAAATAGGCTTATTTAACAGATAGATGTAAATCACTAATTTTGAGCTATGAAAACAAGAAATTTCCTATTCGCCATTTTTCTAGCAACACCTCTAGTGTTAGAGCAGATTTATGCACAAGTAACTATTGACATAGACGAACGAGTAGAGCAGCAAATTAGCAAGAAAGCCAGTAAACAAATGTCTGGTTATCGGCTACAAATTTGCTTTGATTCAGACAAATCCATTATTGATGAAGCCAGAAATAGATTTATAAGTATGTATCCAAAGATTGACACCTATGTCACGTTTGAAGCGCCAAACTTCAATCTAATGGTGGGCGATTTTCGAACGCTCATTGAAGCCGAAAGAATTCAAGCGGAAATTCATGGGAAATTTACGGTGGTTATCGTGCACAAAACACAAATTAATTTACCACGTATAGATTAAGGATTAAAAATGTCTCCAGCCTTGAGCAGTTAAGGTGACAGCTGATCCGTTTTTATCGACAAAATACGTTCCATCTTCTGGACTCGTAATGTGTCCGATGATTGAAAAATTTGGATTCGATTGTATTACCTCAAAATCACTTTGTTTAATGGTAAACAACAATTCATAATCTTCTCCACCATTCAGTGCGCAGGTACTGGGGTCCAAATTAAAATCAATCGCCGCCATCGATGTTTTCGCATCAATCGGAATTTTCTCATCGTAGACATGACAACCAACATTGCTGGCTTTACAAATGTGAAGGATTTCACTTGCTAGTCCGTCTGAAACATCAATCATGGACGTTGGCTGAACACCCAATTCCTTTAAATACTTTATCACGTCAACCCTAGCTTCAGGTTTTAATTGACGTTGCATAATGTAATCGTGTCCGTCAAGATCCGGCTGAATCGCTGGATTCGATTTAAACACATCCTTTTCTCTTTCTAATAATTGCAAGCCCATGTAGGCGCCACCAAGATCACCAGAAACAACAAGTAAATCGAATTCTTTTGCTCCAGATCGGTAAACGATTTCTTCTTTTTTCACGCGCCCAATCGCCGTAATCGTAAGCATGAGTCCTGAAGTTGAGCTTGTCGTGTCGCCACCAACTAAATCAACGTCAAACTCCGTACATGCCAATTTGATTCCGGCATATAGTTCTTCTAAAGCTTCCAAACTAAAACGGTTCGACACTGCAAGTGCCACAGTAATTTGTTCCGCTTTACCATTCATCGCGCAGATATCTGAAACATTGACCGCAACAGCTTTGTAACCGAGGTGCTTCAATGGCATATACATCAGGTTAAAATGAATCCCTTCAATTAATGCATCGGTAGAAACGAGTAAATACTCGTCATTTCCTGCATCAATGACCGCGGCATCATCTCCTACACCTGTAATGGAAGAATCATTTTTTAATTCTACACCCTTTGTCAGTTGATCAATGATTCCAAATTCACCTAGTTCGCTAATATCCGTGCGTGTTTCACTCATTCTTCAATTTTTTTACAAAGATACGTTATAATCAGTGGAATCAAATTTAACATGTCCTCGCATTAAAAAAGGCACGCATTTTGTAACTTTGAGAAAAAGCTTTCAAATGAAAAATCGCCTTATTTATATTCTCATTCTATTTCTTCTTGCATTTCATCCATTTCAATATTCTGCTCAAGCGGGTATCTTTAGGGTTCGTTTATTGGTGGACAAAGCACTTACCAGTTCTGTGACCTTTACAACAGCCAATCAATCAACCAATGCCTATTCAAGTTTCCGATTTCCATCCAATTTACAAGATTCGATTAAGTTTTACATTCAAAAAACGGTGAAAAGCCAATTATTTAAGGAAGCGAATTTTATTTATGACCTGAAGGCAGATGGAAGTAAACGAACAACCTTGG
>CALQBB020000218.1 GCA_943328715.2 Polynucleobacter meluiroseus
AACTACATTACCATGAATCCAGTTGATATGAAAGCGAAAGGTTTCGTAACAACATACGATCAGGAGCATGGATTGAATTTAACTACGGTTAAAGTAAATGGAAAAAGTGTAACACTTCCAGTTTATCCGTTGCCAGGACAAGCCTTAAAAACGATTGGTATCGCATTAGGATATGGTCGTGGAGCGAATGGTGAGAAAATTGGTAAAGCAGCTTTCCAAACGAAAGAATACGGTGGATATGAATTAAACGCTGCTGGAAATCGCATGCCGATTGGAGCAAACGTTTATGCAATGGTTGCGAGTGGTTCTACGTTTGAGTATGCTGGTGCAGCAACGATTGGTTCTGCAGAAGGTGTTTACCCAATTGCAGCGACACAAATTCACCATACGGTGATGGGACGTTATTCAATTGTTCGTGAAACAACATTGGATATCTACAAAAATAAAGACAGAAGTGCGTTTAACCCGCCACATACCTTACAGAAATTGGATGAACACGGAAATCACGTGGAAGCTCCAATGTCAGAGTTTGACTTGTGGGATGCGCATCCAGTAGAGAAAATTGGTCACCGTTGGGGAATCAGCATTGACCTTTCTTCGTGTATCGGATGTGGAACGTGTTTAATCGCATGTCAATCAGAAAACAATGTTCCAGTAGTTGGAAAAGACGAAGTAAGAAGAGGTCGTGAAATGCACTGGTTGCGTGTCGATCGATACTTTGCTTCGGACGAAGAGGCTACAGTGGGAACAAGAAAAGATAAAGATACGTTCTCCTTTGATAAAGCAGAATATGCTGCTGAAAATCCAAAGGTTCTTCACATGCCATTGATGTGTCACCACTGTAACCACGCTCCGTGTGAAACAGTTTGTCCGGTGGCAGCAACAACACACAGTAACGAAGGATTAAACCAAATGGCTTACAACCGTTGTATTGGAACGAGATATTGTGCAAACAACTGTCCGTATAAAGTACGTCGATTCAACTGGTTTAACTACCCTTCATATAAGAAAATGACAGAGGTGAATCCAGCTCAGGATGATCTAGGACGTATGGTATTAAATCCAGACGTAACGGTTCGTACCAGAGGTGTAATGGAGAAATGTTCATTATGTGTTCAACGAATTCAATCTACTAAATTATCTGCTAAGAAGGAAGCAAGAGAAATTCTTGACGGTGAGTTCGCAACAGCATGTTCTGATGCATGTCCAACACATGCAATCACAGTTGGAGATTGGAACGACATGAAATCAATGATTCGTTCTAAGTCTGAAAACGATAGAGCATATCAAGCATTAGAAGAAGTTGGTGTTAAACCAAATGTTTGGTACCAAGTAAAAGTGCGCAACGAAGAAAATGACTTGTTAAGTACATTACAAGTAGAAAAACACGAAGTAAACAAACATCATTAATTACTTAAATAACTGAAATGCAAAAGGAAGCAGCAATCAGAGAACCCCTCATCTTAGGTCATAAGACCTACCATGACATTACCGAGGATGTTTGTCGTCCAATAGAAGACAAAGCACCTAAAATGTGGTATACATTGTTCGGTATCGCTTTAATTATTGGATTGTATGGTGTAGGATGTATTCTATACTTACTCGGAACAGGAATTGGAGTTTGGGGATTGAATAAAACTATTGGATGGGCTTGGGATATCACCAACTTCGTTTGGTGGGTAGGTATTGGTCACGCCGGAACATTGATTTCTGCGGTACTATTATTGTTCCGTCAGAAATGGAGAATGGCGATTAACCGTTCAGCAGAGGCGATGACAATCTTCGCTGTATTTATGGCTGGATTGTTCCCATTAATTCACATGGGTCGATTATGGGTTGGATACTGGGTGCTACCTTTACCAAATCAATTCGGTTCTCTTTGGGTCAACTTCAACTCACCACTACTTTGGGACGTATTCGCCATCTCTACGTACTTATCCGTATCGTTGGTATTCTGGTACATTGGATTGATCCCGGATTTCGCTACAATTCGCGATAGAGCGAAAAAACCACTTTCGAAAAAAATGTACTCCATCTTGGCTTTCGGATGGTCAGGTAGAGCGAAAAACTGGAATCGTTTTGAATTGGTATCGTTGGTTCTTGCAGGTTTAGCAACGCCATTGGTATTCTCGGTTCACTCGATTGTATCCTTTGACTTTGCTACATCGGTTATCCCTGGATGGCACACAACAATCTTCCCTCCGTACTTCGTTGCGGGAGCGGTATTCTCTGGATTTGCGATGGTACAAACCTTATTGTTGGTCATGAGAAAAGCAATGGGACTTGAAGCATATATCCACACAAAACACGTGGAGTACATGAACATTGTCATCATGGTAACAGGTTCAATTGTAGGTACAGCTTACATCACAGAGTTATTTATTTCATGGTACTCCGGTGTAGAATACGAATCTTACGCCTTCATTAACCGTGCAACTGGTCCTTACTGGTGGGCATATTGGTCTATGATGACATGTAACGTAATCTCTCCTCAGTTGATGTGGATTCCTAAATTAAGAAGAAGTTTATTGTTTACATTCTTCATTTCGATTGTCGTAAACATCGGTATGTGGTTCGAGCGTTATGTAATCATCGTGACATCTATTCACCGTGATTATATTCCCGCTGCATGGAGCATGCACTTCCCAAGTCACATCGATATCGGTGTGTATGTAGGAACAATCGGATTGTTCTTCGTATTCTTCTTATTGTTTGCTCGTTTCTTCCCAGTATTGGCATTGAACGAAGTGAAAACAATCTTGAAAGGATCAGGACAATCGTATAAAGAATCACCAGATTATCACAAACACCATTAATCCCTAGGGTATGTCAGATAAAGTAATTTATGTAATGTATGACGACGACGAGGCATTGAAAGACAGTGCAAAAAAACTCGTTTCGAAAGGCGTCAAAATTTCTGAAGTGTTTTCTCCATTTCCAATTCACGGAATTGATCCGATTATTGGCATCAAGAATACACGTCTAGGAATCATGGCTTTCTTATATGGTATAACTGGATTAACAGTTGCAACTTTAGGAATGCGCTATTTTATGGTAACCGATTGGCCAATGAACATTGGTGGAAAACCAAACTTTAGCTACTTAGATAACATGTTGGCATTTGTTCCAATTAGTTTTGAGTTCACTGTATTGTGTGCAGCCCATGGAATGGCAATCACGTATTTATTGAGAAATAAAACATTGCCTGGAATGCCTGCTCAAAATCCAGATCCACGTACAACAGATGATAAGTTTGTCATGGAAATCCGATTGAATGAAAATCATGGAATTTCTGAAGCGGAACTTGATGAAATGTTGAAGGAAACAGGATTCTTCGAATTAGATAAAAAGGAAATTAATTAAGAAACGAACGTAAGATGAAAAGAAATGTATTTGCAATCATAGGTACGTCTGCGT
>CALQBB020000219.1 GCA_943328715.2 Polynucleobacter meluiroseus
AATCCAAGTAAGTCAAACATGCGAGATTGCAAATCGCGATCGTGAATACGAATCGATCCACCACCTAATTCCACACCGTTCATGGCTAGGTCATAGGCATTCGCACGAACTTTTCCTGGTTCTGTATTGATTAAATGTAAATCTTCTGGTTTCGGAGAAGTAAATGGATGGTGCATCGCATGGTAGCGTTCGCTGTTCTCATCCCACTCTAATAATGGAAAGTCGTAAACCCACAATGGCGCAAACTCATTTGGATTTCTTAATCCAAGTTGCGTTCCCAAAAACAAACGAAGTTCGTTCATTTGCTTTCTGGTTTTCGCCGTTTCACCACTTAACAACAACAACAAATCTCCCGGTTTAGCGCCTGCTTTTTCAGCCATCGCTTTCAAGTCGGACTCATCGTAAAATTTGTCCACGCTTGATTTAAAGGTACCGTCTACATTACATTTCACGTATACCAATCCTTTGGCGCCGATTTGTGGACGTTTCACCCATTCGGTTAACTCGTCTAATTGTTTTCTCGTGTATTCCGAACAGCCAACTGCGTTGATTCCTAAAACCATCTCGGAGCTATTGAATACAACGAATTCTTTTTGTTGTGCAATTTCCGTCAGGTCAACGAATTCCATTCCAAAACGGATGTCTGGTTTATCAGAACCATAACGTTCCATTGCTTCTGCGTAGCTCATTCTTGGGAAAGCTCCTTCGAAGTTCACGCCACGTACTTCCGCGAATAAATGTTTGATTAATCCTTCAAACATGTCTAAGATGTCATTCTGTTCCACAAATGCCATTTCACAGTCGATTTGTGTAAACTCTGGCTGACGATCGGCACGTAAATCCTCATCGCGGAAACATTTCACGATTTGGTAGTAGCGATCGAATCCACTCACCATCAACAATTGTTTGAAGGTTTGTGGCGATTGTGGTAATGCGTAGAATTGTCCCTCGTTCATGCGACTTGGCACGACAAAATCACGTGCACCTTCCGGCGTCGACTTGATCAGGACCGGTGTTTCGACATCTAAGAAATCCTTAGAGTCCAAGTATTTTCTCGTTTCCAATGCGACACGGTTACGCAAGCGCAATTTCTCCAAAACTGGATTACGGCGTAAGTCTAAGTAACGGTATTGCATGCGGATTTCATCTCCTCCATCGGTATCGTCTTCAATGGTAAATGGTGGAAGTTTCGCTGCGTTTAAGATTTTGATTTCATTTACGTTGATTTCAATCTCTCCAGTAGGCATGTTGCGGTTTTTGCTGCTGCGTTCGATCACAGAACCAGTTACTTGAATCACAAATTCACGTCCCAACTTTCGTGCTTGTTCACACAATTCAGCATTTACTTCCATGTTAAATGCCAACTGAGTGATTCCATAACGATCGCGTAAATCCACAAAAGTCATCCCACCTAAATCGCGGGAACGTTGTACCCAACCTGCTAAGGTTACGGTGTTCCCTACATTTTCCATTCTTAATTCACCACAAGTGTGCGAGCGATACATAACATTGATTTTGAATGGCAAAAATACAAAAGATATCCCTAAAATGAAGGTCCGGCGGACAGAAAGCCAGCGACAGAAGGAAATTCTGTGGTACTTCTACTTAAGTTACCTTTCTAAGCAATAGAAATGTGTAAATTTGTCCAACAAAACAATCAACTATGTCAACAATCGGATCAGAAGAAATGAAAGGAATTCTAGCTCAGCTCGGAATTCAATCCACAAATTCGGGGGCTTCTACGGGAAGTAACTGGATGAATACAACTGGAGCAACTATTGACTCCATCTCGCCTGTAGATGGAAAATTAATTGCTTCTGTTCAATCTGCTACAGCTGCGGATTACAACGCATTAATTGAAAAAGCACAAGGAGCATTCGTTGAATGGCGTAAAATTCCTGCACCAAAAAGAGGTGAGGTTGTTCGTCAATTAGCAGAACGCATTCGTTTTTACAAAGAGCCACTTGGAAAATTGGTTTCTTACGAAATGGGGAAATCACTTCAAGAAGGACTTGGTGAAGTTCAAGAGATGATTGACATCTGTGACTTTGCTGTTGGACTTTCCCGTCAATTGTATGGATTAACCATGCATTCTGAGCGTCCAGGACACCGCATGTACGAGCAATACCATCCACTTGGAATCGTTGGAATCATCTCCGCGTTTAACTTCCCAGTTGCGGTATGGAATTGGAACACAGCACTTGCGTGGGTTTGTGGAGACGTATGTATTTGGAAACCATCCGAAAAAACACCTTTAACAGCTATTGCTTGTCAACGCATCACACAAGAAGTGTTTGAAGCGAATGGCGTTCCAGAAGGAGTTTCTAATGTGATCATCGGCGACGCTGAAATCGGAAAATTAATGGCGAATGACGGACGTGTTCCGTTAATTTCTGCAACGGGATCTACGCGCATGGGTAAATCTGTTGGAGCAGCAGTTGGCGAGCGTTTAGGTCGTTCTTTATTAGAATTAGGAGGAAACAATGCGATTATCATCACGCCAAGTGCGGACTTGAAAATGGTTGTTCCAGGAGCGGTATTTGGTGCGGTTGGAACAGCTGGACAACGTTGTACATCCACACGTCGTTTGATCGTTCATGCATCCATCTACGATAAAGTAACGGAAGCATTGACATCGGCATACAAACAATTGAGCATTGGAAATCCATTGGATCAGAACAACCACGTTGGACCATTAATCGATCAAGATGCGGTGAACAATTACCTTCATGCGATTGAGGCAGCTCAAAAAGAAGGAGGAAAAGTATTGGTTGAAGGCGGTGTGTTGAGTGGTCCAGGTTACGAATCTGGTTGCTATGTGAAACCGTGTATCATCGAAGCAGAGAATCATTTTGCGATTGTTCAACACGAAACATTTGCCCCGATTCTTTATGTGATGAAATACAGCGGTGACGTTTACGAAGCAATCGCTTTACAAAACGGCGTTCCACAAGGACTTTCATCTGCCATCATGACGAATGAGTTGAAAGAATCAGAAGCGTTCTTAGCAGCAGCAGGATCTGACTGTGGAATCGCGAATGTCAACATCGGAACATCTGGTGCGGAGATTGGTGGTGCTTTCGGTGGAGAGAAAGAAACAGGTGGTGGACGCGAGTCCGGATCTGATGCATGGAAAGTGTACATGCGTCGTCAGACAAATACCATCAACTATTCTGACAGCTTACCATTGGCACAAGGAATTAAATTTGACTTGTAAGAAGTTTAGGTTCTAGAAATAACAAAGTCCTGGCGATACCGTCAGGACTTTTTTGTTAATAGGGATTTTGGTCTTAATTCTTCACCACTTGAATCGGTTGATTGGTTCCAAGGGACAACCAATACGTTCCGCGTGCGAGGTCCCAAAGATTCAGTTGAAATTGTTCGATGTCTACTTGGCC
>CALQBB020000220.1 GCA_943328715.2 Polynucleobacter meluiroseus
ACTGACAAAACTTTTGAATACCACTTGGGTGGATACCGTCAGCCATTTGAAACGCTTGAAGCCATTCAAATACCAATCAAGGGGAACACCCTCATTTTGGACATCAAACCATTTTTTGAGCAGACGGTCGATTTTCCATTGGTGCAACGCGTCATGATTCCGGGGAAACTTGCCCAATCCTATTGCCGAGAACTGTCTAAATCCTTTCGCTCCGAATGAAACGTATGGCTATCATTTTCGGGAGCTTTGTTTTAAGTTGGATTTTCCTAGCGGGAATTCAAGAGGAAACTCCTTTTTATATTCCCGCCAAATGGCCAAAACCACACTACGACTTCACACAAAATCCACTTTCGAAAGAAAAATTTGAGTTGGGACGCACCTTGTTTTACGATCCGGATCTTTCTAGAGACAGTACCATTTCATGTGCGAATTGTCACCTTCAATATTCCGGATTTACACACATTGATCACTCCTTAAGTCATGGCATTGATGGAAAAATCGGAACACGAAATGCACCTGTGCTCATTAATTTGGCTTGGCAGCAATTTTTTCACTGGGATGGTGGCGTGAGTTCTTTAAATAAACAAGCCATCAATCCACTCACGCATACAAAGGAGATGGACAATCGACTAGATGAAGTTCTTCGCAGGTTAAACCGGTCGTCCTTTTATCGAAATCGTTTTTACCTTGCTTTTGGCGACAGTGTGATTGAAACAGCATCCATGTTGAAAGCACTTGCCAGCTTTACGGTATCCCTCGTTTCGGCGAATTCAACATATGACCAGGTAAAACGAGGTGAGTCCAGCTTTACCAATCAGGAGGAATCAGGATACCAACTGTTTAAAAAGTACTGTGCTTCCTGTCATCAAGAACCTTTGTTCATGAAGAATGAATTTAAATCCAACGGGATTGCGCTAGTCCCTGCACTCAATGACTACGGAAGAATGGGCATTACCAACCGAAAGGAAGATTCTCTCCTGTTTAAAATTCCAACACTCCGTAATGTGGAGTTTAGTTTCCCCTACATGCACGATGGACGCTATAAAACCCTAAAAGACGTACTCAATCACTATGGGAATTTGCATGAGCAGCAACCTTACTTTAGTAAAGAACTAAAAAAATTAAACCGAGTCCTTAGCTCCAACGAGCAAAAGGATCTCATTGCCTTTTTAAAAACATTAAGTGACCAAGAATTTCTCTTCAATCCACAATTTAAATACCCAAAAACTGAGCGAAACGCAAGTTTTCAAAAGAATTAACCTCTAACTTTAAACAAGTCAAAAACTATGAAAAAAAACCTATTCATCTTGCTTATTGTTTGCGGTCAGCAAGCAATGGCTCAATTAAATCCAGCGATTGAACATTGGATGATCAATTCGACAGGCATTACGGGAAGACACTATGTTCAAGGGAATTCCACGCCGATCAATGAAACAACCTTGGCGAATGTCCAAACAGTTCAGTATTCGAACAATTGGGTTTACGTCACAGCAACAGGCGTTCCTTCGTACATCACAGGTCCATTTATGGATGGGAATCCATCCTTAGCAACGAGTCAAAATGCAATTTTCAAAATGCCACTTAATCCAACTCAAAATACTGGAACGTTAACAAACACGACTGGTGGAAACATTGGGATATTCGTCAACGGTGTTGCGTTATTTGACTACCGTGACGGTGTGGCTTGGAATTCAAACTCGAATTCGTTATGCGGTGGTTTGCCTGGAATGTCTCCTTGTCCGGGAGGACCAGGTGCATCGTTTTCTTGGAACCGAGATGCCATTCGAGCAGAAAAAGCAGGTTTCGATTGTTCCAAAGGACATCCAGCAATGGGAAATTACCACCACCACCAAAATCCAAGTGCGTTTAAATTGGACCTTACTGTCATTTCCAATGTGTGTGATTTATACGATGCCGATGGACTCTACGTCATTGATTCAACGGTTCATTCACCTTTAATTGGTTATGCATATGATGGCTTTCCGATTTACGGTGCATATGGTTTTAAGAACGCCGATGGAACAGGTGGAATCACCCGTATTAAATCGAGTTATCAGTTGAGAAACATTACCGCAAGAACTGTCTGGGCAGACGGAACAGACGTTCCAGATGGTCCAACGGTAAGCACTACCTATCCGTTAGGTTACTTCCGTGAAGACTACGAGTTCATCAATCATGCTCAAGCAGATTACCTAGATGTACATAACGGACGTTTTTGCGTTACTCCTGAATATCCAAATGGGATCTATTGTTATTTCGCGACTGTGAATGAGGAATGGAATTCAGCGTATCCGTACGTGGTTGGACCAACATTTTACGGTGTGAAAACAGCATCCAAAGTGACTTCCATCACTGAAACAGTGACAACATATACGTCATCAGCTGGTATTTCCGAGTTAACAGATAATCAGTGGACAGTATATCCAAATCCAAGTAATGACATCATCATGGTACAAGTGAATGATTTGACCAATCAATCGTACACGGTGGAATTATTCGACGCACTTGGGAAACTAATCCAATCTCAACAAATTGTTCAAGGAAGTACCATCGCTTACTTCAACGCAGATACACTTTACAAAGGTGTCTATCTCGTGAAAGTGAAAGGTCAAAACGGATCCAAAAAAATCGTGATTCAGTAATCTCACTTCAAATAGTTCTGGAAAAAAGGCGCATACATCATGTGCCTTTTTTTGTGTCCATAAAACGAAAATTCCTGATTTCACTCAAAGTCAAATTGAAATATTCACAAAAAGGGGCACAATGTTCATTTGTAACTAAAGGATATTCATTTGATGGAAAGAACTCCAAACTTAGTTCTTATATTTATTATGAAATAAGGAGAGAAACAGGATTCTTTTTATATGTAGAAGTTGACAGGCTGCTTGGAGAGGCAGTTTCATTTTCTAGTTTGATAAGAGTTTAATAGTTTTTGTTGACGTCCCTCGGGAATATATATAAAAAGAGCCTGTCCTTATTACTTAAAACGTACCACTCAGACTTTAATGTCTACTACTAGGAAGGGCTGAAAAGCCCTTTTTTTATTGTATTTTGTAGAGAACAGGTCTGCTCGGACTCGCATCATTATGAAAGGCAGCCAATTGAATTTCTAGAATATACGTTCCATCCACCACTTCATTCGGGACATAGATTAATTCGGTAATCGTGCGTTCAAAATTTGGTTGTTCTGGGACATTCCAAAATGCATGGTGAAAGGCCAAGGCTCCTCCATCCTCTTCTCTGTCAACAGATGGTTGGTCGACCAAAAAATGCTTCACTCCATACTCGTTCAATAACGCAACGATTTCAATGTCAAAATAACAGGGATTTGTTCCCGAATAATTCATCGATTTTTTGTCAATTCCATTCGGCAAGGTGCGAATCAA
>CALQBB020000221.1 GCA_943328715.2 Polynucleobacter meluiroseus
CCTCGTAGTTCTCGAATAAATCGAAACTTGCACAAGCTGGAGAAAGAAGTACGATCTCATCTTTTTGTGCCAAACGGTATCCATAGGCAACCGCTTCAGCAGCAGATTTCGCTTCCACAATCGTCTCTACGATACCAGAAAAAGCCTCGATGATTTTAGAATTATCCGTGCCTAAACAAACGATTGCTTTCACTTTTTCGCGAACAAGTGCTGTTAGTTCAGAATAGTCATTTCCTTTGTCAACGCCACCGACGATCCAAACTGTTGGATTCTCCATACTTTCCAAAGCAAACCATGCAGAATTGATGTTTGTTGCTTTCGAATCGTTGATGAATTCAATTCCGTTCACTTTTGCGACGAACTCAAGTCTGTGTTCAACGTTTGTGAAGTCCTCTAAACTTTCACGTACAATATCCTTACGGATTTCAACTAGTCTCGCTGCGATCCCTGCGGCAAGAGCGTTTTGGGTATTGTGCTTACCCTTTAAAGCTAATTCATGTATTGACATGGCAAATTGTTGGTTTATATTGATTATTAGTTGTTTGTCTAGTGCATACCCTCCTGGTTTTTGCTCTTCCTTCATGGAAAAAGGAGCTAAATTCACAGAAGGAGTTCTTTTTTTCATTTCCGCTGAAATGAGGGCATCATCTGCATTATAGATGAACCAATCGTTCGTACTTTGATTTTGCAAAATGCGGAATTTCGAATCCACGTAGTTTTGCATTTCGTAATCATAGCGATCTAAATGATCTGGCGTTATGTTTGTTAAAACAGCGATGTTTGCATGAAAATCATACATATCATCTAATTGAAACGAACTCAATTCAATTACATACCAATCGTGATCACCTTCGGCTACTTGCTTGGCAAAACTGTAGCCAACATTCCCGGCTAATCCAACATCAAATCCTGCTTTTTTGAGGATGTGATGCGTCAACATCGTTGTGGTCGTTTTACCGTTGCTGCCAGTAATACAGATGGTCTTTCCTGTTGTATGGTAGCCACCAAATTCAATTTCCGAGATCACCTTGATGCCTTTCTCACGGATTGCTTTCATCACTGCTGCCTTTTCTGGAATCCCTGGGGATTTGATGATTAAATCCGCAGCTAAAATCACCTCCATGGAATGTGTTCCTTGCTCCCATTGAACGCCCAGCTTTGTTAATTCTGCTTGGAATTCCTCCTTGATTTGGGACATATCGGACACAAAAACCGTCCATCCTTTTTGTACTGCAAGAATTGCAGCACCCACACCGGATTCACCAGCGCCAAGAATGACCATATTTTTGTTTTGTGTGCTCACGTTTTTATCTCAATTTCAAGGTGACAATCGTTACTACGGCTAACAATACCGCAACAATCCAAAAACGAGAAACAATCTTCGCTTCATGAATTCCTTTTTTCTGGTAATGATGGTGTAATGGCGCCATTAAGAAAATTCGTCGTCCCTCACCAAAACGCTTTTTTGTGTATTTGAAATATCCCACTTGCAGCATCACGGATAAGTTTTCGATGAGGAAAACGCCGCACAAAACGGGAATCAATAGTTCTTTTCGGATGGCAATCGCAAATACTGCGATGATTCCACCCAATGCTAAACTTCCCGTATCTCCCATGAAAACTTGTGCTGGAAAAGAGTTGTACCACAAAAATCCAACGCATGCACCGACAAATGCCGCAATGAAAATCACCAGCTCTTCGGCATTCGGAATGTACATAACACCGAGGTAATCTGCGAAGTTGGCGTGTGAGCTGACGTACGCTAGAATGGCTAAGGCGATTCCGACAATCGCTGACGTTCCCGTTGCAAGTCCATCGAGTCCGTCAGTCATATTTGCTCCATTTGACACCGCAATCACGATAAAAATGACAATTGGAATGAACAATAACCAACCGTAGGATTTTTGCCAATCACCAATTAACCAGTTGTAGTTAAACTCATTTCCACGAATAAACGGAATGGTCGTCGTCATGTCATCCGTTTTAATCCATTTAAAATGTTCTCCCTCATTTTGAACGTGTAAATGAGTTACAAATTTCTCGTCTTGTTGCAACTGATAGCTTGCGGAAACTCGCTTGTGCACAACCACCTCATCAGAGAAATATAAAATGCAACCAACGATTAATCCAACACCAATTTGACCAATGATCTTAAACGTACCTTTTAATCCTTCTTTGTTCTTTTTAAACACTTTGATGTAATCGTCTAGGAATCCAATTAATCCAAGCCAAATCGTTGCAACGATCATCGTGATCACATAGATATTGTGAAGTTTTGCAAATAAAATAACGGGAATCAGAATGGCAGCAAGGATGATGATTCCTCCCATTGTTGGTGTTCCTGATTTCTCAATTTGTCCTGCTAATCCCAAATCACGAACGGTCTCGCCAATTTGTTGTTGACGTAATTTATTGATGATTTTTTTTCCAATGACAATTGATATAATGAGAGAGGAAATTAATGCGAGTCCAGCCCTAAATGAAATATACTGGAACAATCCTGCACCAGGAAAATTTAAGGAATCGAGATAGTCAAATAGATAGTAAAGCATCTGATTATTTTTTCAATTGATTAAAAAATTCTTCTGTTAATTGGAAATCATCAAAGTCGTGTTTGACTCCGTTGATTTCTTGGTATTTTTCGTGTCCTTTCCCAGCGATTAATAGGATGTCACCCGCTTGCGCCAGCATAATGGCTGTTTTAATTGCTTGAGCACGATCAACAATCGTTAATGAATGGGAACGGTTTTCGTCGGATAATCCAACTTCCATCTCTTGAAGGATGTGCATCGGATCTTCTGTTCGTGGATTGTCGGAAGTCAAAATTACTTGTTGGCTTTTTTTCGCAGCAATGGCAGCCATCACTGGACGTTTATCGCGGTCACGATCTCCACCACAACCAACTACGGAAATTACTTTTTGTCCGTCTTTACGAATCGCCGCAATCGTATTCAATACGTTTTCCAAGGCATCTGGTGTGTGTGCGTAGTCGATGATTGCTGTGATTCCACCTTGACTTCGGATGTATTGAAATCTTCCTTCTACAGAAGCCAAGTTGCTCATTCCTCTCAGAACATCCATAGAATCAAGTCCGAGGAGGGTACTAACGCCGTAAACAGCCAATAAGTTCAGTGCATTAAACTCACCAACTAAACGGGAACAAAGTTCCACATTGTTGATGGTTAAGGTTAATCCAGAAATTTCATTTTCCAAGACTTTGCCATTAAAGTCGGAAGGGGTTTTCAACGCGAAACTACTTTTTTCTGCTTTCGTATTTTGCAGCATAACGGAACCGTTGCGGTCATCTCCGTTAATCAAGGCAAACGATTCAGGACCAAGGTCATCGAAAAACTGTTTTTTCACTCGGATGTACTCC
>CALQBB020000222.1 GCA_943328715.2 Polynucleobacter meluiroseus
CATTTTTATCACACTTGTGGATAATTCATCCTCGATGAAGAACTTTAAGGATAGTTCGACTGTGGATAAAAATCTAGCCAATTACCGCAAGGAATTGACAGAACGTTACGCTGATCAATTTGAACTCATTGAATGGACGATTGGAAGCGAGCAAGGAACAAATCAAATTCAATTTAACGAAAAGAGTACGAACCTTGAACTCGGATTTGAAGCCATCAACACACAGTTTTACAACCGAAACGTCGGTGGTGTTGCCTTGATTTCAGATGGAAATTACAATGTTGGATCGAATCCAAGTTATGCTGCTGAAAAATTAAATCTGACACCGGTATTTACCTTGGCAGTTGGAGATACAACGCCAAAAAGAGATCATTTCGTGAAAAATGTGTCGGCAAATGATTTGGCTTATTTAAACAACGACTTCCCTGTCGAAGTGGATATTGAATCCTTTAAACTAGCGGGAAAAAGTGCAACTGTGAGCATTTTACACAATGGAAAAACAGTAGCAAGTCAAACCATTGCTTACGGAAATCAGAAAAAGAACTTTAAACAGTTAGACTTTCAGTTGAAAGCAGATAAGGTCGGAGTTCAGTCTTATACGGCTGTCATTTCCAATCTAAACGGTGAATATTCAATCAAAAATAACCGTAGGAATTTTTACATTGAAGTGGTTGATGCCAGAAGTAAAATTTTGTTGCTTTCTGCCGCTCCGCATCCGGACATGAGTGCGTTCAAAGACGTTTTGGAGCGCAATGAAAATTACGAAGTGAGAAGCATGATCCTGAAGGATTGGGATCAGAACATCAACAAAGTGGACTTGGTCATCTGGCATGAACCGGGAATTCAATTTGATCCCGCTCAACATCAACGCCTTCGTTCAGCTGGAATTCCAATTCTTTATGTGATTGGACAACAAACAGATGCGAATGAAATTGCGAAATTGTCCATCGGCTTAAAATCCAGTAGTTCTAGTCAATCGGAAGAACTAGAACCAACTTTCAACAGCGGATTTAACGCATTCGAATTAAGTGAAGCGTGCAAAACCTCTATTGACTTTCTCCCACCGTTGACCGCAAAGTTTGGCGCAATTAAGGTAGATCCAAGTTCAGAAATCTTATTATTTCAAAGAATTGGTCAAATTAAAAAGAATGATCCCTTGCTCTTTTTCACGAAAGGAGAGAAAGTGAAGAACGGTATCATCTTTGGAGAAGGAATTTGGCGTTGGAGACTGAATGATTTCATTCGTCATCAAAACCATGATGTTTTCAATGAATTAATTGGGAAAATCGCCAATTATTTGATGGTCAAAAACCAAGGAATGGGATTGCGCGTCCAACTACCGAAACGTATGAGCAGCGAAGAAGAACTGATTGTCACGGCGTCCTTCTACAATGCCTCCATGGAACCAATTACTGGACCTAAAATCGACTTCGTTCTTACGAGCGACAAAGGAAAACAATACAAATCTCAATTTGCCATTGCAGGTAGTGTGTACAAATTGAACCAAGGGAAATTGAATCCAGGGAAGTATTCTTGGAAAGCAAGTACCACGTTTAACGGCAAGAAATACCTAAAGACGGGAGAATTCATCGTGGAGGAAATTCAATTAGAAAAATTAGAATCCTTTGCGAATCATGGCACTTTAAAACAACTGTCCAAACAATCGAATGGTTCTTTCCATGCGCTTTCCTCCTACCGAAGCATGTTAGATGAATTGGCGAAGCGAAACGACATTGCAACCGTCACTTATGAGGATCACACCTTTGATGATTTGCTCGATTATTTGATCGCTTTTGCTTTGTTGTTCTTAATTCTAGCCGGGGAATGGTTCCTGAGAAGGTATTTTGGTTCTTATTAAAAGAGAAAAATGAAACACATCTTTTACCTATTCTTGATTGTTTTGCCTTTATCGGCATGTGCGCAACAATACCGTGATGGAGATCTTATTTTTCAATCCTCGCCATCGCGACAAAGCGCAGCCATTGAGGAAGCGACTCAATCACCTTATTCCCATTGCGGTATCATCTTTTATGAAAACAATGTCGCGTATGTGTATGAAGCTGTACAACCTGTCGGCAAGCGTCGTTTGGACGAATGGATTGAAAGTGGTGTAAATGGTGAATTCGTTGTGAAACGACTGAAAGACTCTTTACTCTTAACTGAAAATGGTATTAAAGCCTTGAAAAGTTATACTGTCGAGCAATTTGGTAAAAATTACGATGGTAAATTCAATTGGTCCGATAAAGAAATGTACTGTTCTGAATTAGTTTACAAAGGCTACTGGAATGCGTGTCACATTAAATTAGCAAATCCAAAAGCGTTGAGGGAATTTAACATCGATGGTCCGATTGTTCGTAAAATCATGAAGGAACGCTACGGTAACGATATTCCATATGAGGAACCCATGATTTCACCAGATCAACTCGTAAATTCGAGTCTCTTGCGAACGGTCAACTAAAAAAAGAGCTAAATTTAGGCCATGAATTTAAATTTTCAATGCAAACACTTTAATGAGCTCAGCGTCGTCGAGTTTCATGATATCGTAGCAGTTAGACTCAAAACATTCGTCGTTGAACAAAATTGCATTTACCAAGACCTTGATGGAAAGGATAAAAAATGTTACCACCTCATTTGTCGTGATGGAATGGGGAATATTGTTGCGACCGCACGCATTCTTCCTCCTGGGATTTCTTACGGTGAAGTATCCATCGGTAGAGTTGTCCTGCAAGAAGAACTTCGTGGGAACGGGCAAGGACACGAACTCATGAACAAATGCATGGCTTTTTGCGAAAAAGAATTTGGAAGAGTTCCTGTGCGCATTTCCGCACAAAAACACCTCGAACGATTTTACAACGGGCATTTATTCTTCTCGACAGGAAAGGACTACGAAGAAGATGGAATTCCACACGTTGAAATGTTATATACACCTCTTAATTAATACACATGTTACACAAAAGTTTACTTGCTGTTTCGAGTTTAATTTTAATCAGCTCTTGCGCAAAAAAAGAAGTTTCCCTTTCAAGTGGGAATTTCAACACCATCAGCATGGACTATCTAGACCAGACCATCAAACCACAAGATGATTTCTTTCTTTTCGCGAATGGAAGCTGGGTAAAAAACAATGAAATTCCTGCATCCGAATCTCGTTGGGGAAGCTTCAATGAATTAGATCAAGAAAACAAAAAGAAATTAACATCCATCTTGGAGGATGCGAAAGCTAATCAAGGAACAAAAGGTTCTCAGAATCAATTACTTGGTTCTTACTACGCCTCCTTCATGAATATGGAGCGCAGAAATCAATTGGGATTATCTGGCATAAAAGCAGAATTAAGTCGCATTGATTCCATCAACAGAAAGGA
>CALQBB020000223.1 GCA_943328715.2 Polynucleobacter meluiroseus
AGCTTGCTGTATCTGCAGCATTTCCAGAAGCATTTGCTGTATAGTCATTGAATTTACATTCAAAGTACCCACTCGCTAAGTTCAATGGATCCACCACTTTAATGTTGATTGGACCACGTCCGTAATCATACGTTGGATTCTCCATGTAACCAGTTTCCATGATTGTTTTTTCAGAAGCTGCTGTTAATTCTAAGGAACGGTTTCCGTTTCCGTATCCATCCAAACGCGTAATCAATGGGGATGAACCGTAAGCAATCATTTGTGCTGTTCCGTCTGACTCAGGCATTGGGTTGTGAGGGACAGCTGGTACCGGCTTAATTGCTGTTCCATCATAACTAATACGTGATGAAATGAAAGGAATTTTTTGTCCATCTAACAACAACGGATCATTCGGGTTGTATTCTTTGAATTGGTTGTATGCATAAGCAACAGCCACATAATAATATGTTTTGTGGTTTACCAATCTTCTTTCTCCCTGAGCGAAGGCATCTTCTTTAATTTGGAAGGTGTGTTGAATTCCAACATTTCCACCTTTTACTTTCTCAACAGGAACAGAGAATCCTAAAGCCTCATCATAAACAAAGTTGATGATTCTGGCAATATTGTTCTTTTTATCACATTGCGCAACCAAACGAGATTTGTCAGCATCTGCGATATCCGCAATAGATACTTCCGCATCTTTCAATTGGAAGATTTGGTATCCTTCAAAACGGTAGTAACGATCTACAGTTGGGTCTGGAATATTTACTTCATCCATTTCCTCGTATTTCTCTTGGTAATTATTCGAAGATGACGGATTTTCCACCATTAGAATCAATTCATTTTCTAATTCTTGAATCGTTAATTTCGGTGCGTCTGGCGGAGAAAGAATTTTGAAACATGCATCAAACAATGCTTGTGCCTTCGTATCTGCACGTTTCATTGCATCTACAGAAGCCAAAAGTCCTCCCGCAGAACTTCTACCGTAAACGATACCTACAGTAATGTTGTTTGTTGCCCCTGGACGCAATGTAAACGGTCCTGCAGATTGAACGAAACGTCTATCTCCTGGAGGATTGTTACTTGTTGATTCATCCCATCCGTTTGGAAACTGACTAGACATATCTTGTCCACCTGTTGACCAGTGAATTGGATCTGAAGTTCCCGGGAACATGTAATCACTCAAAGTAGTTCCTTGTGCTCCTGTTCCACCATAATACATTTCAGCACCATTTGCCCATTTACCTTCCATGAATCGGTAGTATTCCGATGCTGGACCTGGGTCATTGTATGGATAAGCAGAAGTAGAGGTGAAATAAGTAAATCGTCGCATTCCAAAACGCTCATTATCGATAATTCCATCAGAATAACCAATACCAATACCTTTGTAGACAATTCCACCGTTTGCAAGTGCATCAACTACTGTTGGTACAACTTCCACTTGAGCAACTTCATCAAAATATGGACCTGGATTATCAATTCCGTCTGCATCTTGGTAAGGTCCTTCGAAGAAGTCACAACCGATAGCTGGAGGATTTTCTCCATATCCTAATCGTCCACCATCACTTTGGTCATTTAAATCACCATTGTACATGTAACCTAAACCGCGAGAAACATCACAACCAGCGTAATCATCTGCATAGTTTCCAAGATCGGCATCCAAGAATTGAGAGAAATAGGTATTGTAAAGCGTTTGTGTACCACGGTTAATCAACTCGTAGTTATAGAATGTCATTCTGTTTACTTCATCATTCGTTGCAAAAGAGAATGCTTGTGCACGAATTTCCATTCCGATTGGATCTCCACTTGTTTCCGTGTGGATGTTTCCTTTATCGTTGAATACCCACCAATGCGTTTCATCACCATACAAAGATACGCGACGATCCACACCACACTCGATGTCATCACGTCCTAAAATATCATCATACCAAGGATGGTCACCATTGTCAGGATTATAAGATCCATCACCGTCACGGTCATAGAACGGTGCTAACCAATAATCTTGTCCTCTTGACACATCACCGTGAGCTGGCCAACCATAAATTCTATTTAACTCATCATTTGTTAAGGCTTGAACATCGTTACATCCTTCCGTTACAATTCCCTGAGAACATTCCCACCAAATATTATAGCGAATGACTTCTGCCTTGCGAATGGTATAGAATTTATCGTAAGCAATACATTGGTCTGGATCAATATTCGCTTCACCGAAATCTCTTGAAATTCCAGCTCCTACAGGACCTCCAGGATTAAATTCACCAGTTCCTGGATTTACAGTTAAGGGGCCAGGCCAGAAATCATTTCCGCTTCTGAAACGTAAGGCAGCCAATTTTAATTGACCATTTACATCCGTTCCACCCATCCATAAGGCACCAGCAAAGATCGCATATCGCTTACTATTCTTTGGTACTTCATAGGCTGCTACACCCGCAGCACGGTTTTGGAACATACTTCCTCCTTGTTCAATTAACGCTCTAACGTCATTGAATTCCATGTATAGTTTTGCTGTCGCTGGACTACAATTGGCTCCTTTAGTTGTTGGAGTAGGCTTATCCATTTTGTCGTTAGGACCAAGATAAGCGAGTGCATTAAACACTACGGTAACTCCAAAAAACGTTGCAAGTAATTGCTTTTTCATATCTCTACGTTTATTGCTTTCTTAAAAATCAAATTTAACTCCTAAACGAATTGTTCTTGGAGAACTAATATTAAATGGATTTTGAATCTTCATCATGTAATAGTCACGGAAAGATTGCTCATCAGTTTGGTTTTGAATTGATGTTTGACTAGATGCTGCTGCCAAGTATCCATCATCATCCCAGTTTCCTGTTGCACGGTATACATTCAAACGGTTGAACTGATTAAACATGTTCGTCACACGAACATATACATTCAAGAATGCTACTTTTTTCTTGTTGTCTTTGTTTCCGTATTGAATATTAATTGTTTTGTCTAATTGCATATCCAAACGGTAAGACCAAGGCAATCTAGAACCATTTAAAGTACCATTAATACCTGCAGACAAGTTACCAATTCCTTCATCTGTAATAAATGTTTGAGAAGAGTAAGGATTTCCAGAATAGAAGTTAGAGAAAATATTCAAACCAGTATTTTCTAAAATTTTAGATTTTCCAATAATTGGTCCGTTGTAGTCTTTACCTTCTCCGTAACGGTAATCAAACGATACTGCAAATGCATGGCGTTGGTCATAACTGTAAGGGAAAATATTTCTTAAGTTAGGAAGTCCAGCATTCACAAGCGCACCCATAGATGTCGCGTCTGAACCTGTTCCATCGGCAAACTGCAAGGTGTAGTTTGCTGTCATGCGGATGTTTCCTGTTTGTCTTAAATCGTA
>CALQBB020000224.1 GCA_943328715.2 Polynucleobacter meluiroseus
CCTGTGTTATCATTTAGCATAAGTTGGTCTCCAGCGTTATTTAAGCTTGGAAAACTCGTGACTCCCGCCACGTTTGTAAAGAGTCCGAGGTTTGCATTAGCCGTTAAAACAATGTAGGAACCGGGCAATAACCAAAAATCACCGATCGTTCCATTGGAAGAACCATCTGTTATTTTCCAGTCTTGTAAATGAAAAACCTTTCCTGTTTTATTGAAAATCTCTACAAATTCCACTTCGGGTAGCCCAATAACAGGCGTTGGATCCGCAAAGAACTCTGTGATGATCACATCTCCTTTGACAGCAGTATCCGCAACTAAATAATCAAAATTTACCGATTGATTTCCCGTGATATTTCCAGCTAAATCGGATAGATTGGCGGACATCAGGGTATAGGTATTTCCATTAGTCAATGGAAACAGGGTCGTCAAATGTACCAATGCAGGATTTACATTGTCCTGTTGAACGGAAACAAAAGAATTGAAAGGTAGAATGGCATAGTTAGCCACATCATTAGCAGAAGTGGAACTGAGGGCTTCGTTAAACAGGGCATCCACTTGGTTGGAAGAAATAACTGTGGCTTGCAGCAGAACAGGTGCTTGAACATCTAAAATAGGATTTCCAATATAGACTTCATCTAAGTAGAATTTATTCGCATTACTCGAGGTATACGTGCACAAATAACCAAAAAAGGATCCGGTTAAAACACTTGGATCAAAGGCACTTCCTTGAAGAATGTAATTGCTTCCGCCGCTCAGATCTGCTGATAATTCCCAGGTTCCACTTGCATTCATAACAACTTTAATACCAACCGTAAAACTGTTCGAAATTTGTCCGTCCACACCAGAACAAAGTTGCGTGGGAATACCATTTTCTAATTTGAAAAGGCGAATCGCATCAACTGCATTTGCTTCTCCAAACAAAACGTAGTAGCCATTTTGAACAGCTGTCAAATCACTGTTATCTGCACTTAAAAAGACTTTTCCAAAATTACTCGAGGATGGAGAAAAACTTTGTTTCATCCAAAAGTGCCATTCGTGATTCTGTAATGTGTTGATTCCATGAGCTAAACTCAGGTATGAGCTTCCGGCAATCGTACTGTTTAACTGCAACTGTTGACTGGCATTAACCACGAATTCCGCTGTGTTTCCATTCCACGATGGATTAGCACTAAAATCTCCGTCAGAGAAATCATCAACGACTTGGGAATAGACATTCACCGAAGTCAACCATAAAAAAAACAATATTATTTCGGGAATCCACTTCATAGCTATCAAATATATTAATTTTACAGGCTCAAATAGCTTAATAACGTATGAAAGTAGCAGTTGTTGGAGCAACAGGTATGGTTGGACATGTCATGTTGCAAGTTTTAAAGGAACAAAATTTCCCGATTACCACCTTAATTCCCGTTGCATCTGAGAAATCAGTAGGAAAAAAAATGGAATTTGGTGGATTAGAATTTGAGGTGGTTGGACTACAAACGGCTGTGGATATGCATCCAGATATTGCTATTTTTTCAGCAGGAGGGGAGACATCCTTGATTTGGGCACCTAAATTCGCTGAAGTTGGAACGGTTGTTATTGATAATTCATCCGCTTGGAGAATGGATCCAAGTAAAAAGCTGATTGTCCCTGAAATCAATGGACACACCTTGACAAAAGAAGACAAAATCATCGCGAATCCAAATTGCAGCACGATTCAATTAGTGATGGTACTCGCTCCGTTGCATAAGCGATATGGAATCAAACGCGTCATTGTTTCAACCTACCAATCGATTACCGGAACAGGTGT
The DNA here is from genome assembly GCA_943328715.2 of Polynucleobacter meluiroseus. Classification (GTDB taxonomy): domain Bacteria; phylum Bacteroidota; class Bacteroidia; order Flavobacteriales_D; family Crocinitomicaceae; genus UBA952. The sequence goes on from CALQBB020000224.1 coordinate 1,792, forward strand.
CAAAGCAGTAGAACAAATGGAAAATGAGCGTGCAGGACAATCTGGAGAAATGGCCTACAAATATCCAATTGATAAAAATTGCATTCCACAATGTGATGTATTCGAAGACAATGGATACACTAAAGAGGAAATGAAATTAACGAATGAGACCAAGAAAATTTTGGACCCATCCATTCTTGTTACGGCTACAGCAGTACGTGTGCCAGTTGTTGGCGGACATTCAGAGGCGGTGAATATCGAATTTGAAAAAGACTTCAATTTGGATGAGGTACGTAAAATTCTACATGAAACTTCCGGAATCACCTTACAAGACAATCAGGACACCTATACATACCCGATGCCGAAATACGCACAAGGAAAAGACGATGTCTTTGTTGGACGTATACGTCGGGATGAAAGTCAAGCAAATTCCTTGAATTTATGGATCGTTGCAGACAATCTGAGAAAAGGCGCGGCAACAAATGCGGTTCAAATTGCAAAAATCGTAGAAGGATTAATTTAATCGACACGTTCTACTTTTTGTTTCACTTTCTTCCTTAACTTTGCCCCGTCTCTAAGGGGTGCCGAAAGGCTGAGATTACACCCATTGAACCTGTAGGATAATGCCTGCGCAGGGAAGATGACCGAGCTAATTGTTATTTATTCACCAAGAATTAGCCCCTTGTTCTTGTTTAATTTTTTATAAAATGAAAACAAGAATTTTTGCCAGTATCCTTTTTTTAAGTATTTGCCAACTTGCGTTTTCTCAACAGCGCATACGTGGTGTCATTGAAGATCGAACAGGAGCAGTTATCCAAGCAGCTCAAGTTTCTGTATTGAACACCAATGTTCTAGTCAATTCAGATGCCAAAGGAAGATTTGAATTCACACAATTACCTGCTTCTGATTCTACCTATACCATTTTGGTAGAGAAACCTGGATTTTTACCGCAAGCGAAGACTATTTCTGCACAGTCTGGAGAAGAAGTAAAGATTCTTCTTTTCTCAAGTATGAAAACCTTGGAAGATGTGCAGGTAAATACCACACGTTTGTCCGATTTTAACACATCGCAAATTTTAGTTCGTAGAATCAATCCACTGGAACGTAAGAGTTTCGGCCAAGATATCCCCATTCTTTTGGAGGCCACACCATCATTGGTGACCACTTCGGATGCAGGAGCGGGAGTTGGCTACACAGGACTCCGTATACGCGGTGTGGATGCGACGCGTATCAACGTGACAATTAACGGAATTCCCGTGAATGATCCAGAATCACATGCGGTGTACTGGGTCAACATGCCTGATTTAGCTTCGTCCATTGAAAACATACAAATTCAACGTGGCGTAGGTTCATCCACCAACGGAGCAGCTTCATTTGGAGCTTCGTTAAACATTAAAACACAAGACATTTCTGAAGAACCATTTGGGTCAATTGACCAATCGCTGGGTTCTTTTGGAACGTATAAAACGACGATCAAAGCTGGAACAGGGATCATCAACAAACATTTTTCCTTGGAAACCAGAATGTCTAGTATTCAATCCAACGGTTACCTCGATCGTGCC
>CALQBB020000225.1 GCA_943328715.2 Polynucleobacter meluiroseus
GGAGCAAAAAAAAGCCACTCTTGCGAGTGGCCATATAGAGTCGTCTCCAGCTATCCGAATGAATCGGGAAGAAGGAAACGGGAAAGAGCCCGAAGGCTCTTATAAATCCTACATCATTCCAGGCATTCCACCACCCATTCCTGCCATTGAAGCAGCGGAGTTAGCTTCTTCCGGTTGATCAACGATCACACATTCTGTCGTCAACAACATGGCAGCAATAGACGCTGCGTTTTCAACGGCGATGCGTGTTACCTTCGTTGGATCGATGACACCTGCTTTGTACAACGGTTCGAATTTCTCCGTACGTGCATTGTATCCAAAGTCATCTTTTCCTTCGCGTACTTTTTGAACGATGATTGCTCCTTCTCCACCTGCATTCGCGATGATTTGACGCAATGGCTCTTCTGCCGCACGTTTCACAATCGCAATACCTGTTGTTTCGTCTTCATTTGCTCCTTTTAATTTATCTAAGGTTTCAATTGCACGAATCAAAGCTACACCTCCACCTGGAACAATTCCTTCTTCCACGGCTGCACGTGTTGCTGCTAATGCATCGTCCACGCGGTCTTTTTTCTCTTTCATCTCCACTTCTGTTGGTGCACCTACGTAAAGTACTGCAACACCACCAGCCAACTTCGCTAAACGCTCTTGTAATTTCTCACGGTCGTAGTCAGAAGTCGTCGATTCAATTTGAGAACGGATTTGTCCAACGCGCGCTTTAATGTCCGCTTTTGTTCCTTTTCCGTTGATAATGGTTGTATTGTCTTTGTCGATTTCAATTTTCGCCGCAGACCCTAACATGTCCATTGTTACATTTTCCAATGTCATTCCGCGCTCCTCAGAAATCACTTGTCCACCTGTAAGGATCGCGATATCTTCCAACATTGCTTTGCGACGATCACCGAATCCAGGAGCTTTCACAGCTGCCACTTTCAATGAACCACGTAAGCGATTGACAACAAGCGTTCCCAATGCTTCGCCATCTACATCTTCTGCGATGATCAATAATCCTTTTCCTGCTTGAACAACTGGCTCCAAAATTGGAAGCAATTCTTTCATGCTCGAAATTTTCTTCTCACAGATGAGGATTAATGGATTTTCCATTTCCGTCACCATTTTCTCCGCGTTTGTCACGAAGTATGGAGATAAGTATCCACGGTCGAATTGCATTCCTTCTACCGTTTTCACTTCTGTTTCTGTTCCTTTTGCTTCTTCAACGGTGATGACACCGTCGTTTCCAACCACTTTCATGGCTTGAGCGATCAATTTACCAATGGTTTCATCATTGTTCGCAGAAATCGTCGCAATTTGTTGGATCTTGCTATTGTCAGAACCAACTTCTTTGGAGATTTTCTTCAAATTTTTCACTACTTCAGCTACTGCTTTATCGATTCCACGTTTTAAGTCCATTGGATTTGCTCCAGCAGCAACGTTTTTCAATCCAGCGCTAACAATTGCTTGTGCCAATACAGTTGCAGTTGTTGTTCCATCTCCAGCGATATCTGCTGTTTTGGAAGCTACTTCTTTCACCATTTGAGCACCCATGTTTTCGATTGGGTCTTTCAATTCGATTTCTTTCGCAACGGTTACACCATCTTTGGTAATCTGTGGTGCTCCGAATTTTTTACCGATAACCACATTTCGTCCTTTTGGACCTAACGTCACTTTCACTGCATCTGCCAACGCATCTACACCTCTTTTTAATTTCTCACGTGCTTCTACGTCGAAATAAATATCTTTTGCCATTGTTTTACGTTTGAATGTTTAATTAAAAAATTCCATAAATATCAGATTCTCTCATAATCAGATAGTTCGCACCATCAATTTTGATTTCTGTACCAGCGTATTGTCCGTATAAAACAGAATCTCCAACGTTCACTGACATTGGCTCATCTTTTTTACCGGTACCAGCTGCTACAACAATTCCGCGCAATGGTTTTTCTTTTGCTGTATCTGGAATAATGATTCCACTTGCTGTTTTTTGCTCTGCTGGCGCAGGTTCTACCAGAACTCTGTCTGCCAAAGGTTTAAAATTTACTGACATTGTTTATTTATTTTGGATGTTGATTTCACCAATATTATGCCACTCGTCGAAAGTGGACATTTTTTCGCTTTTGGACAAAAAAAATGTCAGCATGCGTGACATACTGACATTTCTACGGTCGAAACCGAATCTTATTTATTTCCTTGAGCCGGAGCTTGTCCTTGTCCTTGTCCTTGTTGTGTTTGTTGAGGAGCAACTGGTTTAGCTGCTTTTGGTTGACGAATCGTCATCACTAAACTCACTACAACAATTGTTGCAGCCAATCCCCAAGTCATTTTATCAATCAACTCATTTGTTTTCTGAACACCACCCAATTGAGATGGGGATCCAAAATCTGAGCTTAAGCCTCCACCTTTAGGGTTTTGAACGTAAACAACTAAAATCAGCAAAATACTTGCTGCAATAATGATAATCGACAATAATAAATCCATGATTAAGAATTAAGTTTTCTCTTTAAATTTCTAATTTGGCTTGCAAAGAAACTCTTTTTTTCTGGAAAAATCAAAATTAATTGCTCATAAACGAGAATTGCTTTGTTAATATTTCCTTGCAAGGCAAATACCTGAGCTAGTGTTTCACTCACAGGCATCTTATTTTCGTCCAGACTTTCCTTCGCTTTTTTGACAGGGGAAAAGAATTCTTTCTTTGGTTTTTCGAAGTGATAGAAACTCGGTTTTTTCTCTTCCGGCGCTGGTTCTTCGGTACTTCCATTCAAAATCTCTCCCATTTTTAACCAGTCCGTAAAGGACTTCGGTTCCGCCGTGGTGGATGGTTCAAGTACTTGAATCGTTTCCCATTTAACTTCCTCAGGCTGGGTTTCTTCGATCGGAATATTTTTTTCTTCTGTTTCCACTTCTTCCGCCGCACCTGGATAAGCCAATTGCAGGTAAGATGATGAAATTACCGCCGATTGAATCATCATGTCCACATCATCTAATTCCCTCGTCTCCTCCAACTGATGAGGAATATTCAGAGAGCTTTCTTCCTCTCCTTCGTCCAGAATTTCTTGCTCAACAATTAGTTCTTTCACCGAAAGATTCTCGGTTTTAGAAACTGGTTCAATCAATGTCTCTAACTCCTCGGTTTCTTCTTCCGAGAAAACAGGCATTTCTGTTTGTTCGATTGGTAGCACTTCTGCCGATATAGAAACAATTGGTGCAATCTGTTCCACTTTAACCGTTTTCTCCTCCGCTGGGATTTCGGCAAGAACTTCTTGAATAATTTCAGGTTGCGCATTCACCTCTTCCCTCGGGACATTTGTTTGGGTAACGAGCAAA
>CALQBB020000226.1 GCA_943328715.2 Polynucleobacter meluiroseus
AGCTGCGTCCTTTTTGGCGTAGTCTTTTAACAATTCAACGAAGGGTTTCTCGTTCAGTTGAGAACGGTATTCCAATTCCACATCTTCCGAATCTAAACCAATTTCGGTGTAGAAACGCTTGAAAACAGGAATGAATTCCGCTAAAAATGCCTTGCGTTTTTCGTGAATGTAATTTCCACATGGAACCAATTGTTCGTTCCATACTTCAATCGAATCGACATCAAACAGCCGGTGTTCAAACATATTCTTCAACAAGGCATTTCGCTGCTCCAAGATTTTATGGTACCGTTGAATTTCTTCCAAATAGACTTTGTCCAATTGGGATAAAATGCCATCCATCCACTTGCGTCGCATTTCGGATCCGTCGGCAATTAAGTCACCATCGTAGGGCGAAATGAAGACCACTGGAAATTTCCCGATGTGATCAGCGAGTTTTTCGTATTCCTTTTTATTGAGTTTTACTGTTTTCTTGCCGCCATTCTTTAGCGCACAGTGAACATTTTGTTCTTGATTGTCCAGATGCCATTTTCCTTGAATGGAAAAAAAAGCTTGATCGAAGCGAATGTTCTGACGGTCAATCGCATTCAAATAGGACTTGCACATGCTGAGGTAATAAACCGCATCGAGAATATTCGTTTTCCCGCTTCCGTTTTGTCCAACTAAGCCATTAATTCCTGGGCAAAGATCGACTTCGACGTCTTCGTAATTTTTGAAATTGATGAGGTGTAATTGAGCTAAAAACATGTGCGTCAAAGGTAGCATTTATTTCGCGAATCGAACGGAAATCCTTCCTTGCGTGACAAGAGATACGTTCGCGAATAACTATTCTATTATCTTTGTTGAAAATTCAATAGTTATGTCAAACGCTTTTTTTAAAACCCCAATTGCCATCAACGAACCAGTGAAAGCTTATGCACCTGGAACGGCAGAAACGAATTCGTTAATTCAAACATACAAAGACATGTGGAGTCAAGCTCCAATTGATGTTCCGATGTATATTGGTGGAAAAGAAGTTCGTACGAGTACGAAAAAAGCGATGACCGCTCCGCATGATCACGCACACGTGCTTGGACATTTCAATGTGGGTGATGCAAGTCATGTAACCGATGCGATTGAATCCGCTTTAAAAGCAAAGAAGGCTTGGGCTGAACTTCCTTGGGAAGAACGCGCAGCAATTTTCTTGAAAGCAGCTGATTTATTGGCAGGACCTTTCCGCAACCGCATGAACGCGGCAACGATGTTGGCTCAGTCGAAAAATGTGATGCAAGCAGAAATTGATGCGGCGTGTGAGTTAATCGACTTTTTCCGCTTCAATGTGCAATATATGACGCAGATATATAAAGAACAACCAGAATCGTTGCCAGGGATGTGGAATCGCTTGGAATACCGTCCATTGGAAGGATTCGTTTTCGCAATCACTCCCTTTAACTTCACATCAATCGCAGCGAATTTGTGTGCTGCTCCAGCTATGATGGGAAATGTGGTGGTTTGGAAACCGGCTGATTCTCAAGTATATTCTGCACAAGTAATCATGGATTTATTCAAAGCTGCTGGAGTTCCAGACGGTGTCATTAACATGATTACAGTAGACGGTCCAGTTGCTGGAGACATCGTTTTCAAACACAGAGATTTCGCAGGATTACATTTCACAGGTTCAACAGGCGTTTTCCGTCACTTGTGGAAAGAAATCGGAACAAACTTAGATCATTACCGCACTTATCCGCGCATCGTGGGTGAAACAGGTGGAAAGGATTTCATCATGGTGCACAAATCAGCAAATGCTGCAGAAGTTGCAACGGCAATGTCTAGAGGAGCATTTGAATTCCAAGGACAAAAATGTTCAGCTGCTTCACGTGCCTATGTTCCTTCAAACATTTGGCCGGAAGTGAAACGCATCTTCACGGAACAAGTGAACTCTTTCAAAATGGGAACGCCAGAAGACACAAGCAACTTTGTAAATGCAGTAATTGATGAAAGAGCTTTCGACAAAATTGCTGGATTCATCGACTATTGTAAAGGACAAAGTGATGCGGAAATCATTACAGGTGGATCTTACGATAAATCAAAAGGATACTTCATTCAACCAACAACGGTAGTGACATCCAATCCGAAGTTCCGCACCATGTGTGAGGAGATTTTTGGTCCAGTTTTGACGGTCTTCGTTTACGACGAAAATCAATTTGAAGAAACTTTGGAAATGTTAGATTCCACTTCAGAATACGCTTTAACGGGATCGATTATTTCCAACGACCGTTATGCGATTCAATTAGCAACCAAGAAGTTGGTGCATGCCGCTGGGAATTTCTACATCAACGATAAACCAACTGGTGCCGTTGTCGGACAACAGCCCTTTGGTGGCGCGCGAGGTTCCGGAACGAACGATAAAGCGGGTGCAGCGATGAACTTATTGCGTTGGGCTTCTGCTCGCACCATTAAAGAAACATTTGTTCCGCCAACAGATTATAAATACCCATTCTTAGGCTAAGATGATAAATAAGTTTTTGAAAGCACTTTTTTGCATCCTTTTTACCACTCAGGCAAATGCCCAATGGAAATGGACCCTTCACGCGGAAACGGGATTGAATAAACAAGATGTTTCTGCTGTGTCAAATTTGGTTCAGCAAAATGAACTCGATCCAAAAGTATATTGGAAGTTTGCCGCAAGTGGTGGCTTGGAACTGAGTTACACGGTATTAAAATTCGCGACAGTGTTCTCCGGACTAGGTTACGTGAAAACCAATGGACGTTACGTCACTTCACAAAATGCTTACCATCCAGATGGGAGTTTACAAGCAACATATACCAGTGATAAACTGACGACTGCGGAAATGATTTCGTTACCTATTGGACTTCAATTGAATGCGGGGAAATTACATGTCGGAGGAGGAATTGAGTGTCGTTTCAGAGTCGCAGGAAGTATGACCACCGATTATTCTTCCATCGCAGCATTTGCCTCGAATAGCACAGATTTAGGCTCTGTGGTTAGTGCGAATACCAATGCAAAACTCGATTACGGTTATTTTGCTTACGCATCCTTCAATTTTACCAAACGCTTTGGTTGTAAAATTTCCTATTACGAAGGACAACGCGATCTGAGTAATGGAAATGAATTTGGTGCGTGGAAGGAATGGGCGCAAACAGTCGGAAATTCTATTTTCTCTCTGAATAACAAGCAGATGACACTTGGGGTTTACTTGAAAATCAATTAATTATTTACATGATTAGGTTGTTTGCAGTTATCTTCGCCTTAAGTTCTACCTTCTTTCCGTTTACAAATAAAACGACAAAGGACACGTTTGATTTAACCGTTAAAGTTCTTTC
>CALQBB020000227.1 GCA_943328715.2 Polynucleobacter meluiroseus
ATTTAATAAATTCCTCGGAAAAGATTTTCTCGCAGGTTTAGTAGTGTTTTTAGTGGCATTGCCACTTTGTCTCGGAATTGGATTGGCTTCTACAAATGTGGAAGGTATAACCTCTTTACCGAGTGTTTTCCCCGGACTTTTAGCTGGAGTCATTGGTGGGATTGTTGTTGGATTCATTAGCGGTTCCCGTGTTGGTGTTTCGGGTCCAGCAGCTGGATTAATCACCATCATTATTTCGTCCATTGGGATCCTTGGAAGTTATGAGGCTTTTTTGGTCTCGGTGATATTGGCCGGAGTTATTCAACTCATTTTCGGCTTTTTTAAATTAGGGATTATTGCAAAGTATGTTCCAACTTCCGTAATCAAAGGAATGTTAGCGGCGATTGGAATAACTTTAATTCTGAAGGAAATCCCTCATTTATTGGGTTACGACAAAGACTTTTTTGGGGATGAGTCCTTTTGGCAGTTTGACGGACATAATACGTTTACTGAGTTAGCCTATTCCATGAATGCGTTCCAAGAAGGATCCGTGTTAATCGGAGTTCTTTCCATACTGATCATTTTACTTTTGGATAAACCATTCTTTAAGCAAAACAGAGTATTGAAATTGATTCCTAGCGCCCTGATTGTTGTGTTGGTAGGAGTTGTGATTCAATTATTAACCAAAGGCTCATTTCTTGAGGTTAGCTCCAAACATTTGGTTCAATTACCGGTATTAAAAAGCTTTTCGGAAATTTCTACCGTTCTCTTTTTTCCAGATTTCAATGCACTGGGAAATTGGCAGGTATACACTGTTGCGATAACCATTGCGCTTGTTGCGAGTTTGGAAACGTTGTTAAGTGTGGAAGCAACAGACAAGTTGGACCCCGAAAAAAATACAACCCCAACGAGTCGTGAACTAACGGCTCAAGGAATTGGAAATATTTTTTCAGGTTTTATTGGAGGATTGCCAATTACTCAGGTTGTTGTGCGAAGTTCGGCAAATATCGATGCAGGTGTAAAAACGAAGTTAGCAGCGGTGATTCATGGGTTACTTTTAATTATGGCCATTATTCTTTTACCAGCACTGTTGAATCAAATTCCATTAGCATCACTCGCAGCCATTCTAATTATGGTTGGTTACAAATTAACAAAAGCTGGTTTGTTCAAAGAAATGTATGTGAAAGGAATGGATCAGTTTATTCCATTTATACTAACCATAGTTGGAGTTCTCTTCACGGATTTATTAAAAGGAATTGGGATAGGTCTAGTCGTTTCTATTTACTTTATTTTGCGAAGAAATTTTCAAAATCATTTTACCAAAACAGAAACGGACGGTGAATTGCGGATTAAATTATCTGAGGAAGTTACCTTTTTGAATAAGGTGGGAATCCACACAACATTGGAAAATGCTGCGCCTCATTCAAAAATCATCATAGACGCAAGTAATTGCAAGAGCATCGATCAAGACATTCTCGAATTATTAGAAGAATTTAAAAAATATGGATCAGTTCACAAGGAAATAGATTTCCAACTGATCAATTTTCAACATTTAAGATAACATTTTTATGGAAAATTTATATAATCAATTATTACAGAATAATAAGGAATGGGTGAAGTCAAAATTGGCTCAAGACCCTGATTACTTTAACCGTTTGTCACTCGGACAAAGTCCACCAATTCTTTGGATCGGTTGTGCAGATAGCCGTGTTCCCGCAAATGAAATCATCGGAGCAAAGCCAGGTGAGGTTTTTGTTCACCGTAACATCGCCAACATGGTGGTGCATTCAGACATGAATATGCTATCTGTCTTAGATTATGCTGTGAATGTATTAAAAGTGAAACACATCATCGTTTGCGGTCATTATGGCTGTGGTGGTGTGCAAGCGGCCATGACCAATAAGCATATCGGCCTCATCGACAATTGGATTCGTCACATAAAAGATGTTTACCGTTTTCACCAGGAGGAATTAAACGCTATTGAAAATGAAAAGGATCGTTTTAACCGATTTGTTGAGCTGAATGTAGTAGAACAAGTGTTGGATTTGGGAAAAACATCTATCGTGCAAACCGCTTGGGAAAGTGGTCAAGCAGTGCATGTACATGGATGGGTTTATGACATCCATGACGGATTGATAAAAGACCTAGATATTACGCTGCGTGATAACAAATCACTCTCGGATGTATATCAATTAGACATCTAAAAATAAAAAAGGACAAAGAAATTTGTCCTTTTTTATTTTGTCCTTTTTTTCAAAATTAAATGGTCAATTTCAAAATAGACATTCTTTGAGTTACCAACTAAAAAACAATGGTATTCACAAGGAAACGGTTGTGTCTTGAAACTTAAGTTGACATGAATTGCTTTTTTTGATATTCCAGGAAAGGATGCGATTCCCCTGTTATAAAACCATGTAACTCCTTTTGTTTCTGGGTGAATGAATTCAAGGTAACAAACATGAGCAATTGGTTTGCTCCAATCAGGGTAGTAGTCAAAGGATAAGTCGTACCATTGATCTGGTTCTGTCTGAGTAGAATCAAGGTTTAAAATGGTGTTGTAATTTTCTATTAAGCCATAAAAACGACCATTTTTAACCATGGCACCCCAGCGTTTTTTGTCATCAAACTCATCTTTTGCTACAACTTTATATGAAAACGAATCTTTCCATTTACGATTTTGTTTTTCTAGGAGTTTCAGTTCGACAAAATCGTTTTTATAATAGGCTTTGCTCTCATCATAGACTAATTGCTCATCTTCAGCATAAAGTCCGTTTTCAAGAGGATGCACAAGCAATAAGGAATGCTCAACTTTTAATCGATTGGTTTCCTTCAAATTAAAAAACTGAAAATAACGCAAGGTTTGTTCTTTGGAAGTTCTTCCCATCATGACCGCATTGATTGGAATCCCAGTATGTGCAGAAATTAAAAAAGTATGCATGAGGACCTCATTCGTTGCCGCCTTACCAAAAGTCTCTGAGCCAATATGAAACCATGGCATTGGAAGAATTGCTTGGTATTTTCCCTTTCCCTTTTTACTTATTTGGATGAGTTGTTTCTGTTCTTTATTCAAGTTTTTCAGTTGAAATAAGTTAGCGTTAAAAGATGTTGGCATAGGGAGTAAGTTCCAAGCCTCAACCATTTGTAGACCGATTAAAAGGGAAACAACTGTGGCAGCAAAGTAGGAAGTTCTTTTATTCTTTTTTGAAATATTACGGTATAGATGTGATAACAAAACGATGCCCAATATTCCAGCAACATAGTAAAATGGCCAAGAGAATCTCCCGAGTGCCCTAAATTGTTTAAGGAATGGAATGAATTCTAACCAGTTTGG
>CALQBB020000228.1 GCA_943328715.2 Polynucleobacter meluiroseus
AATTTGAAAAGTCCATACTTGGGAAAACCAAGCATTGCACATTCGAGACGAAAATGTATTCCAACGTTCGCTCTGGATGCTTTTTGATTAAGACAGACCAATCATTAAACAGTTGGATACGTTCTTCTTTAGTTATTTCTGTCATCAGATACAAAGCAGCGACGCGTCCATACAATATGGGATGCAAATCAACACTTAATGCTGGAATGCGATTCAAGTGTTCAGCGGTGATTTGACATCCATTCAGTAAGTCCTTCCAGATCAATACACCATTCGTAAAGAATAAGGATTCTTCATCGATGTTTGGAAGTTGATTGACATACGAAATCCATGAGCCGTATTTCTTGTTTAATCCAGAATAATCGACAAACATTTTTAAGACGAGGTCTCGAAACAAGGGGATTTTGAGTAATTCCTGCTCAAAGGCTTCATCCTCTACAAAACGAAATTGACGTCCGACCACTACCCCTATCCTCAAAGCAATTTCATAAGGCAAGTTGGCAAATGACCATTCATCCTGAGCTAAAATAACCTGCAAAGATTTCAAGTCACGGCGGTAAATTAATTCACGTAATAACACGGAAAAAGAATAAGAAAAATCATCTTTCTGATAGAACCGATACTTAAACATATCTACCAACTTTGAGGTATCTTGCTTGTCTACACCCAAGAATAAATTCTCCCACTTTGGCCATTCATCTGCAGAATGAAAACGATTCATGAAATCTCGATAGGATGAAAATCCTGTGTATTTGGATAAGGCGTCTAAGGTTGAAATACGTGGCTCACGGTATTCAATGACACCAAATAAACGTCGAAACGTATTGTACGAGATAAAAACGCCGGTTTTCGTATATAAGTCTTGTGCGAGATCTTCACACTGCTTCCTTTTTTGGATTTTTTGTCCAAATACTTTTTCAACTTCTTGTTTTAATTCTTCAATCACATCATAAATGTACCACTTGTGTACCAAATAATCAATTATCCTTGAGTATTTTTACCAAATATATTGCTTCTTATTACTTATGCTCACTTCTTTTAAAACTAGCGCTTGCGTTTTATCATTAGGCATCCTTCTTATGAGCTGCTCACGAAAAGCCAGTGATTATTCATACCTGATTTCTTCCTACAAAAAAATACATTGCTCTACGTTGAGCTCGTCAAAAACAACATTAGCTGAACGTAAAAAAGGCCTTGAGAAGATGGTGCGCTTACAAAATGAATTCAAACATGCATTAAAATTCTTGAAACAAGAAGAAAAAGAAAAGTTAAATGACATGATGTCCAAAACTTTAATGGACATCCAACAAGGAAAATGCGACTAAAAATCGCTTAAATAGATTATTCCATTCCCATGGCAGTTTGCATCGTTTTCAGAAAGGTCTCTGGTTCCTGCGCACCACTCACCGCATATTTTCGATCAAAAACAAAAAACGGTACACCTCTGATCCCAAACTGTTGAGCAAGGTCGATATCCGCTTCTAATTCCTTCGTGTGTTGACCACTGAGTATTTTCACATCAAGTGCTGTAGTATTTAATCCAACTTCAGATGCAAGATCAACCAGGATGTTCACATCGTCGATGTTTTTCCCCTCCACAAAATGCGCTTCGAATAAGCGCTCTTCCATTTCGTGCTGAAATCCTTGGATTCGCGCTTCATGCAACAATTGATGTGCCTTCATAGTATTCGCCAAAACGACTTGATCAAAATGATAATCGAGTCCGATGGCGCTACCCGATGCCGTAATCTGGGACATCATTTGACGTGCCTGCTCCTCCGGAAATCCTTTAATATCTGCTAAATACTGAAAAATAGAAACCGACGGATCCGTTTTTACTTCTGGATTCAAGAGAAAGGACTTCCACTCGATTTCCACATCTGCTTTTCCCTCGAATTGCGCCAACGCCATGTCAATTTTTCGTTTACCCATGTAACAAAATGGACAAGCAATATCACTCCAGATTTCTATTTTCATTACCTTATCAGTTCAATGTACAAAACGTTTATTCGGATTTACTTCAATCACTGCGAATTTACATAAAAGAATAGCCCTCGTTTAACAAATATGAGCTATTCTTGTTCTACATAAAAAGAAACTACATGGGACTCGTGCGAATTGACAGACCACAAATTGAACAGATGGATAATATCCAACGATTAAACCTCATCAATAGCTGTACTGGATATAAATCTGCCAATTTAATCGGAACGATTTCCAATTCGGGAAAAACCAATGTGGCGGTTTTCTCAAGTGTTACGCACCTTGGTAGCGATCCTGCTTTAATTGGATTCATCATACGTCCGAGTTTTACGCCGAGAAATACCTATTCGAACATCAAGGAATACGGATACTTCTCTATCAATCATATTTACAGCGACATCATTGAGGAGGCTCATCAGTCTTCCGCAAACTACACCGAGGACGAAAGTGAATTTGAGCACACGAACTTGGAAGCTGTTTACCACGGTGGCTGTCCCGTTCCTTTCGTGAAGGGAAGTCCGGTGAAACTGCTGTGCAAATTCGTGAACGAATACTTGATTAAGGAAAATGGCTGCATGCACATTATTGCTTCGATAGAAGCGATTTTCTACGAAGAAGAACTCTTGGATCAAGAACATCATTTGCAATTGGAAAAAGGAAATGTGGTGACGATTTCTGGACTGAAAGCCTATTCGCTACCTCATCTTTTGAACGAATTCCCGAGAGCAGTTGTTCCAAAAAAGAAATAATCTTACTTCACCTCCACACCAAATTCCCTGAATCGCGCCAACAACATATCTAACTCATAGGTGCGGTAAATGTATAATTCAGCAACCATGTAATTGGGATGATCGACGACGATGCGCTGACTTCTATGCAACAAGCGCTCACGAACATAGGACATCGCCCAATCGGTGAATTTGATGCGAATGTATTCTGGTTCACTATCCTTGAAACGCGCAACGCCTAAACAATGCTTGAAATAATCTTTTAGTCCAACTTTGTGCGCTAAATCTGCATGGTGAAAATGAATGGTCCGCACACTGGAATTTCCCTCGTCACTTTCTAATTGAGCCGGCGCAATAACATAGTCTTCAATCATGTCAAAAGCGAATATTTTGATGGTCCGTTTGAATTGATCTTCCGAATTATCTTTATAATCGACCGCTACTAAGTAAAATCGTCCGTCGTAGAACTTCACTTGAAGCGGAGCTACAATCTGCAATTTAGAACGGTACGTGGTATGAATGGGCTTATACCAAAATTGAATGGCTTCCTGTTCAAAAATACTTTGAACGATGTCCTTCGCTAAGTTCATTGCCT
>CALQBB020000229.1 GCA_943328715.2 Polynucleobacter meluiroseus
GGAATTGTGAAATTTGGAAAAACCGATGCGAGTCAAATCATGTCGCCAAGAATTGAAGTGGAAGCCATTGACGCAGAATCGAGTTTCGAAGAAGTCATGCAAACCGTTTTGGAAGCTGGATATTCCCGCATGCCCATTTTCGAAGAATCCCCTGATAACATTGTGGGAATTCTGTACATCAAAGATTTATTGCCGCATTTAAACGCAGGTGCGGACTTCGATTGGAAAACCGTTCTGCGCAAACCTTTCTTCATTCCGGAAAATAAAAAAATCAACGATTTACTTCAAGAATTCCGAAGCATGCGCATGCACATGGCGATTGTTGTAGATGAATACGGTGGAGCAAGTGGCATTGTGACATTGGAGGATATTTTAGAGGAAATCGTTGGGGACATCACAGATGAATTTGACGACAACGAGATTGCTTACACGAAATTAGATGAGAACACGTTTATTTTTGAAGGCAGAACCTCGCTAAACGACTTTTACAAAGTAATCGGAGAAGAATACCAAGATGCATTTGAGGAGGTCAAAGGAGAAGCAGAAACAATTGGTGGACTTGTCCTTGAACAAGCGGGTAGAATCTTGAAAAATAATGAGTTTATCTTTATCGACAAGGTGAAGTTCATTGTGGAATCTTCCGACAAAAAAAGAATGAAAACCATCAAAATCAAACTTCCATGACTCCACGATTGATTTTCCAGATACTCGGTTTGATTTTCGTTTTGGCTGCTTGTTCAGATGAAAATCCTGTTCCAAAACCATCCACTTACTTGCGGATGAACTTGCCGGAACATAGTTACCGCGTGTTCAAAAGTGACTGTCCGTATTCGATGAAGTTGTCAAATCTCTATTTCGCTTCCGCGGGGGAACAACCACAATCCAATTATTGCGTGCAAGAAATTGATTTAGGTCCTTTGAATGGAAAATTATTCTTGTATTATTTGCGCTTACCAAGTAAGGACTCCCTTGCTGAAATCATCAATTTCGCGAATGACAAAGTAGATGAACACAAAATCAAGGCAGATAAAATCAACTTTGAGCAAATCGTTCAACCCAAGAAAAAAGTTTACGGAACCTTTTTTGAGTTAAAAGGAAACGTCGCGACCAATTTTCAATTTTATCTAACGGATTCCAGCACGAATTTTGTCCGAGGAGAAGTATTGTTGAACTGTCGACCCAACTACGACTCCCTTCGTCCTACCTTAGAATATTTGAAGCAAGACTTATTGGAATTAGTTCGTCATTTCGAATGGAAAAAGTAGTGCTGAACCGTGCGCTGATTTCCTTGGGTTCCAATTTAGGAGATAAATCAGCATACCTAAAGCAAGCGATTGATTCCATTCAGGATCTGATAGGAGATGTTGAATTCATTTCTTCCTTTCACGAGTCCGTACCTTGGGGCTACGATTCTGAAAATCAGTTTTTGAATGCATGCATAACCTGTTACACGCATTTTTCACCATTTGAACTTCTTGATCAATTGAAACAAATTGAGCTAAGCATGGGGAGAATAAAGACCGTTAATGGATACGAAGATCGTTGCATTGATCTCGATATTGTTTTATACAATAAGGATGAAATCAAAACGTATGAACTAACCATTCCACATCCACATTTTCAAAACAGGGAATTCGTTATGATTCCACTTTTAGAAATTATTCAAGAAACGGATGAATTTCATTCATTTATTCACGTGTAATTCAGTGATTTTCTATTTACTGAAATCTTTTATACATTTGTAAAAAATAAAAAAAACAGATATGAAATTATTTCGTTCAAGCAATTTGTTATTCTTAGGTTCAAGTATGATGTTTTTGGCATCATGTGATTTAGTAAAGGACGTGACTTATTCCGTTAGTACTAATCCACTTGAAATGCATGCTGACAGTGTAAAAATCGCTATTACGGTGACTGTCCCTGAGAAAGGAATCAAGAAAAAAGCGAAAGCTGAAATCACACCAAAATTAGGTTCTTATGCGATAGGTACGTGGTACGTGAATGGAGAGAAAGTTACGGAGAACGGCACAACGATTAATTTTAAAAATGGTGGAACAGCAACGTTCGAACAAACCATTCCTTACTTACCAGAGATGGAAGCAGCGGACTTGGTAATTACAGGTAAAATTTACAAGCAAACGAAAGAGAAAGACGCTTTACCAGAAACGAAGATCGCTGATGCAACAATCATTACGCCTTATTTGGTAAACAAAACGTTTAAAGTTTTATACGAAGAAGATGCGTTGGTTCGTCAGTTCGAGAAATCATCAGAGGCTACGTTTAACTTTGAAAAAGGAAAATCAGATGTTCGTGCGACTGAATTGAAAGATGCAGATATCGCTTCATTGGTTTCTTGGATTCAAGCAGCACAGACAAATCCAAAAATTAAAATTAACGCGATTGAAATCAATGGTTATGCTTCACCAGACGGAGAAGTTTCCAAAAACGATAACCTTTCGTACGATCGCACAGCTACAACGAGAACGGCAATCATTGCGCTTATGAAAAAAGCAAACTTGATGGCTTACACGGATACGAATATGTACAAACTCAACAAATATGGTGAGGATTTTGACGGATTTAAAGCGCAATTGGCTGCTTCTACTACAATTGCAGAAGCGGACAAAAACTTGTTCATTCGCATTTTGGAGATGACAAAAGACTTAGAGCAACGCGAAAAAGAAATGATTAATCTTGGTAAATCTTACAGTGAATTAGAGAAAGATGTATTCCCTAAAATTCGTCGTGCGATGGTTGTTGTGAAATATACGGAGTTTGGCTTAACGGACGATGAATTAAAAGCTGCAGCTAGTAACAATCCAAATTCACTTTCAGTTGAAGAATTATTATTCACCGCAAATAAGTTGACTACGGATTTAAATGAAAAAGCAAGAATCTACAAAGTAGCTGCTACAAATTTTGCTTCTGATTACCGCACGCATACAAACTTGGGTGCAGCATCTTTCCAATTAAACAAAACGGCTGAAGCGAAAAGTTCTTTTGAAAAAGCAGCGTCATTGAAAGACAATGGAATTTCAAAAAACAACTTGGCTGCAACAACGATTCTAGATGGTAATCGTGCTAATACGAAAAAATTGATTGCTCAAGCGAAAACAGCTTTTGATGCGAAGGGTGAGGCAAGTCAAAAAACAGCAACTAACTACAATCAAGGGATTTTGAATATTATGGAAGCAAAATACAGCGCTGCAGATGCAAGTTTCTCTGAAAACAGTTACAACAAAGCATTAGCTCAAGTATTGTCAGGAAAAGCAGACGCTGCGAAGAAAACATTATCTGGAATAACA
>CALQBB020000230.1 GCA_943328715.2 Polynucleobacter meluiroseus
ATCTATACGTTCAACTCCATCACATAATCAACCATGAAAAAGCCAAGTCCGATGTCGAATTTCTCTTCTCTTCGGATAGTGAATCCCAGTTTGTCGTAAAAAAACTTCGCTTTATTGGCGCGATTCACTTGAAGGAAAATATAGGTACACTGTTTTGCTTTTGCGCGTTCGATGGCTTTTTCCATGAGTTTTTTACCTGCGCCAAGTCCTTGGGCGGTTGGTAGGACGTACACTTTGTTGACCTTTAATTCGTCGCCTGCTTGTTCAATCGCAAGAAAACCAATATCCGTAGAATCTTTCCGAAGAATGTAAAATTCGTGTCCGTCTTTCTGTTGGGTGATGAGTGTTTCCGTGGAATACATCCAGTTCAACATGAAGTCCATTTGTTCTGTGGTGATGATGTCAGCATACGTATGTGGCCAAATTTCACGCGCCAAGGATTCAAGAATCGGTAATTCAACTGCTGTTGCGAGACGAATGTCCATTTATTGCTTGATAAAACGTTCTTGCTGTACTTTACCGTCGATGATTAAGCGAATGAAGTACGTACCAGCTGGAAGGTCTGAAACATAGACTTTTCCATCGTAGATGTTCTTTTCGTAGATGCTTCCTTCCATATCGATGATGTCTACCGTTTTCGGAAGTTCAACAATCGTGAAATGCAATTCGTTCATCACGGGATTTGGATAGACATTCCAATCGATTTCGTGTGGAACTTTTTCAAATCCTAAAGTCTGTAAAGCTAATTTCACCGCAGCGTAAGCGTTGATTTTTCCTGCTCCCCAAACCGGACTTCCTTCTGCTGGAATGTTTCCAGTTAAATTATCTTCTCGAGCTGTCAGCATGATGATTTCTTTCACTTGTCGTGCTGACAAATATGGATTCGCCTCTAAAATCAATGCGGAAACTCCAGCTACCATAGGTGAAGCCATCGATGTTCCAGACATTTTCGCGAAGTGATACGTTTTGTTATTGAAACTGACATTGTCTACAGAAGAGAAGGTCGCATCGGTGAACGAGGACATGGCAGAAATAATCGCAACTCCAGGCGCAGCAATGTCTGGTTTCATTTGTCCGTCGTATCGTGGACCAACAGAAGAGAAAGAGGCAATTCCACCACCCACAGGATTCCCACTTCCGTTCAAATACTGTGAGGAGTAAGCAGCGACACTGATGACGTCTTCCGAACAAGAAGGTTCGCTGATTCCGTTTTGGTTATCACCTGAAATGGATCCGCCGTAGGAGAAAGAGAAAGGCATTCCCCAATTTCCAACATCGTTCGAAAGTTCAGTCACATTCCAGTAATGAACCGTTCCCGTTTCCGCTTTGGATTTTAGTAACACACGAAGAGCTGTATTGGTGTTCTTTACACGCAAACGCATTTGTGGACGTCCATTCAGTGGATGAGCTGCATCCGCAGTAATGTTAAACCAAATGGTATCCACCCCAGTAACTAAAAACGAATCAATGTAGTTTGTAACCGTTGCGGTGCTGTAAAATGGACTTTCAATCAAGGTATTTCCAGCGTTATTGGTAATTAACAATCCATTCTCGAAAGAATTTCCTGCTTCACCCCATGCATGGACACTTTGTCCCCACATGTTTGCATTTGCAGAGTACGAATAGAATTCAATTCTCGATTTAAACTGATCTTGATTAAATGTTTTTTTGATGTGGAAATTCACATTCCCGTTGTTTCCTCCGGAGTTTGCGAATACAACGCCTAAATCCGTGTAAGCAGTGATGGCTTGACTTAAAATCGATGTTCCATCCAATGTTCCAAAGTGGTAAAGTCCCCAGGACATGTTAATGACCAATCGTTTTCCGTCCGCCTGCGCTTTTTGGTACATCCATTCCCATGCATCGAGAACAGCAGCTTCATCGACTAAAAAGGTCACAAACAAAAAGTTGGCATCGAAAGCGACTCCTCTGTGTGTAGTTCCTGCGCCACCACCACCTGCGATGGAGGAAACGTGCGTTCCATGCGTCGCATACGAGTAAATATTAGCGGTGTCACTTCCTGCTGCAAAAAGTTCTCCTAACGTCGTGTATTCCGTTCCGTAAGCAAATCCCTGTGGATGCGGTCCGCTCGTTTTGTATTGATCCCAAGCCGCAACGATACGTGATTGTTGCATAGCTGTGTCGTAGAATACTGGATTTGTGTAATCAAATCCCCAATCTGTTACGCCAATGTAAACGTCCTTTCCAGAATAACCTTGTGGCAAACCAATTCCTTGATGAACACTGTCCGCGTGCATGTCAACGATGGCTTTGTCTAGTGAATTATGAATTTTAGAAGCAATTTCTAAATACGTCAGTCCTTTAATCGTTGATAATTGACTCGTTTTATTTAATGGAACTTTGATGCTTACTAAATTTGCGATTGGACTTCCAACAATGAATCCTCGTTTGATTAAATCAGTACGATTGAATCCTTCCGAAATCTTTCCAAGAAAAGACAAATAGTAACTTCCGTTGATTTGGTAAATGGGATAACGCGCTAAAAGATCTGGATGAACAACGCCTTTCTCCACCATTAATTGATGGTGAATCGTTGCCAAGTCCACTCGGTTACTTGCGCTCATTTTTACCTGTCCATGCAAAGAGAAGGTGCTTAAAACCAATCCGCAAAAGACCAATAAAAATTGCTTGTAAATAGTCGACATGCTCAAATATAATGAAAAATGAGGACTCGGAAGTCCTCAAAGTCCAATAAAATCAAGCTTTTTTATACACGTAAAAATGTGGATAAGCTATAAGGTCTGAAACAAGGTTTCTTTGCTTTTGCGAACCTTCGCTAGGTGTTGGTAGTTGTCCTCGCTTGAACGGAAGCCAATCGGACACAACAACACACTTTTTAAGTTTTGTTCTGCTAGTCCTAACAATTCGTCCAATTTCTTCGCGTTGAATCCTTCCATAGGTGTAGCGTCCACTCGGATGCTCGCACACGTATGAAGTAATTGTCCTAGTGCAATATACGCCTGACGTACATTCCATGGCTCAACATCACTGTCCGACATGCTCAAGATGTTTTTCTTTAAGAACTCACTGAATCCAGCAGCTCTTTCAGCTGGTGTATTTCGTGTTTCTGTCACTAACTCCACATGTGCATCAATGTAAGATTCATCGATGGAAGTGTAGGAACAGATGATCAATAGGTGAGAGGCATCTACAACTTGTCCTTGATTAAACGCAATTTCTTTGATTTGTTCTCTCAACGCTGGACTTGAAACAAAGATAAATTTTAAGGGTTGAATCCCGTAAGCGGATGGAGTTAAACGCAAGG
>CALQBB020000231.1 GCA_943328715.2 Polynucleobacter meluiroseus
GTTGAACTTGTGCTCCCGTAAAAAATACGGTCACCTTTTTGATGGGCGCTACAGAACTGATTTCTTTTTGTGCGTTCACACCAAGAAAACTGCATCCTAACAGGACACTTGCAATGATTTTTTTCATAATTCGATCTTATATTCATGTATGTAGATGTTAGATGCGCGTACAACAGAGATTCCACAAGGTTCAATTATTTCATAAATGGAAAAGACTTCCCATTTAAATCCATTTGGAAAATATTGTAATTAAAGAGTCCATCCAATTCACTGATTCCAGCCATCACAGCTTTTCCTAATGCTGGATAATATTGAAAGTGTGTGTCGTCATTCACCGTATTGAATGCTGCGCCTAAGTTTACTGGTGCGGACCATTGATTCCCGGTTCTTTTGCAGTAATACACATCGTATCCACCCATTCCAGGTAAGGCATCTGAACTGAAGAACAATAAACTTCCATCTTCCGTGATAAACGGTGTTGTTTCGCGTCCTGTTGTATTGATGACATCCGGCAAGGCAAGTGCGCTTTCTCCCCAAACGCCATTTGTTTCAGTTGCAACGAATAAATCGGTTAAGCTTTTCTCCGCACGACGGTCTGAAACAAAATAAAGTTCGCGTTTGTACGTGTATTCGTCGACCATAAACGTATCAGTCATACACGCGGATCCATCGAAGAAACTTGTGTTGACACCAGGGATTTTCACCATTTTTTGTTCATCCCAAGCAAATGGTTTTTCCGCTGTTAATTCGAAAATCTCTGAACTTTCTGTTGTTTTTTCTTTGGAAGCGGAGGTATTTAAGGTTCCATACGCATGCATTCCATCGGAAAGGACACAATTCAAGGCGTCAAATCCTTCGGTATTCCAGTCTGTGTCTTCAGAGTAAGTGATTTTATACGTTTTCGTCGTGTCGTTCCAAAAAGAAAAGTAGATGTCTTCAAAGTAACTTTGATCTTCTGGATTCATGTTGTCTCCTTTTGCATCAGGATTTTTTGCCGTGAAATAAAGTGCTTGTCCGCCCTGCGTCAAAATCGGCGCATATTCATCGTATTTTGTGTTGATTTCTGACATAGGTGTGCGGAGGGAAAGAATTCTTTTTTCCTGTTCTTTTTTAGCGAATTGACTTTGCTCTAGTAAAACCGGAATCGCATATTCTTTGGCTAGTTTGTCTCCGACGAGATTCGCACATGTTTGATAATGGGAAATGGCTGAATCTAAATGATTCAAATTGTGATGAATTTGTCCCGCAAGTAAATGCATGTCACTATTCAACTTTTTATCGTTCAATTTTATGGCTGCACCAACATGTGTTTCTGCTTCGTAGAAGTTCTTTAATTCGAATTCAACACTTGCCAAATAGTACAAGGCTCTTGCGGATCCCGGATTAAACACACTTGCTTGCTTGAAGGTCATGTAGGCATCACTGGTTCCGCCTAAATTGTATTGTTCGATTCCTTTTTCGACCATCCGAGATGAGTTCATTCGTTGGAAAAAACCAACATTTGTCTGTGCGAAAGACAGGGAAGATAAAATGGTAAAAACGCTGATAACAAATGTTTTCATAGGTTGTATTTTACACAAAATAAAGAAATCTTCAGGCACCTGCGATGAACGTTCCTCCTTCTTCTCAGCGCACGATTGTTAAAAACTCAAGTCCGTCGATTGGACAGTCGATGAAGCTGTGAAAGATGCAAACATTCAGTACTTTAATGTACTTTTGCTCCCAATAATTTATCTATGCGTAAAATCTGGCAATCTAAGTGGTTCCGTTATCCATTTTGGACAATCGTTTTTTGTTTTGCAGCAATTGGCTTTTTCCTTTCGGCATCCTACGTCGCAATTAAGTTTCGTCTAACCGATGAAAAAGGCAGTGTGGATGCGAATAATCGGTATTTCGAAGGAATGGAGGACAAATACAACCAAGCCTACAAATTGAATTCGGAGCAACTGAAAGCGCTACATTTTGAGTCCTTGGACCGCATTTTATTACTGAAGAAATTTTATCCGAAAAATGCGCAATACATTCTGGATGCATGGAAGGCTTCGAATAATGAAGTAGAGGTAAAACGGATGATTGATGCGGTGGACATTCAATTGAAGTCCAATCGCGCATACCAGCAGCAACGTCGTCAATTAAAACGTAAAAAACAGCAAAAGGAATCCGGAAATTTGTTGAGTGCGTTCGAATGGATGAACATCCAAGAATGGTCTGATTTTAAAATTGCGGTGGCAAAAGATGTTGCGTTGGTGGACAGCGTTGCGCAGCAAACAGATGTAGAAGGACGACTAATCGTATCGTGTTTGGTGGGAGAACAAATTCGCTTGTTCAATTCGGACCGTGAAGCGTACAAAAAATGGATTAGTCCACTTAAAATTCTTTCGGTGGAATCGATGTTTTCTTTTGGTGTAACAGGAATCAAAGAACATACAGCCATTCAAATTGAAGAGCACCTGAAGAACCCAAAAAGCATCTATTACCTCGGTGAAAAATACGCGCATTTGTTGGATTTCAAAACGAATAATCCAACGCAAGAACGCATCAGTCGATTAACCGATTTTCACAATCACTATTATTCCTATTTGTATGCAGCCATCTTCTTGAAGCAAGTGAAAATGCAGTGGGAACGCGCAGGATTCCCAATTGACCATCGTCCAGAAATTCTCGTAACTTTATTCAACGTTGGTTACCCGCAATCTGTTCCCAAAGCACATCCAAAAGTCGGAGGCTCAACCATTAAAATCAAAGACAAAGCTTATACGTTCGGAGCGGTTGCCTACCAGTTTTACTATTCCGGTGAACTTTATGACCTTTTTCCGTTTGAAAAAAGAAAATTTGACTGGGAAGATATCGCATTACGATGAACATGAAAACATTGATAGTAAGTTTATTTCTCCTTGTTCTTCTGTCTTCTTGTGGAGGAGGAAAGGCAAGTGCACAGGATGTTGAAAGGGTCGATTATTCCAATTGGACGACCTTGACCAAAGGAATGGAATACCGTGAAATAAATGCACCGGTAAAATCATTTATTGGTGATTCGAAAATCTCCATTTTACGCATGAATGGTGGACTTTTTGATTTCAATATTTTTAGTGCCACGAAATACGACAGTTTACCGCGCAATGTGCATACATGGGCTGACACTTTCCACTTAAATGTGGCGTTTAATGCCGGAATGTACAGTTTGTCGAAACCGCTTTCAAGCCGTGCGTATTTGAAATCAGGTGATCACGTCAACAATGGGACGCTTCTCGAAAATTTCAATTTGATGTTGGCCATGAATCCAA
>CALQBB020000232.1 GCA_943328715.2 Polynucleobacter meluiroseus
CACTTCACCAACGGCTGCAGCTGCGTATGTTAATCCGCGTGCTTCCGTGATGTCGCGCAAGGCTCTGGTTGAAGATAAATTTGACACGGTTGATCCAGGCGTGTGTTTCAATACATAATCCGCGCAAGCAACCAAGGTGTATTCTTCTCCGAACATCGATCCATCTTCACAAACCAAAGCTAAACGATCTACGTCTGGATCCACAGTGATTCCAAAGTCTGCATTCACTTCAAGAATTTTCGCTGATAAATCTGTTAAATGTTCAGGAAGTGGTTCTGGATTGTGTGGAAAATGTCCGGTTGGCTCACAGTACATTTCTGTGATTTTCGTCACGCCTAATGCACGTAACATAGCTGGAACAAATATTCCACCGGTTGAATTCACTGCATCCACCACAATATTGAAGTCCGCAGCAGCAATTGCCGCTTTGTCCACCAATGGTAATGCCAAAATAGCATCAATGTGTTTTTGTAAATAGGAATCATCGTTGCGAACGGTACCTAAATCATCCACTTCAGCGAAGATAAAGCGTTCTTGTTCGGCAATACTCAATACTTCCTCTCCATCTTTCCCACTGATGAATTCACCTTTTTCGTTCAATAACTTCAAGGCATTCCATTGTTTTGGATTGTGGCTTGCTGTTAAAATGATTCCTCCTTGTGCGTGTTCTAATGGAACAGCAACTTCTACGGTTGGTGTGGTGGAAAGCCCAAGATTAATGACGTCAATCCCAAGTCCAAGTAGGGTAGAGACCACTAAGTCCGAAATCATTGCCCCTGAGATACGTGCATCGCGTCCAATCACCACACGGATTTTTTGTCCTGGATTTCGTTCCATTAGCCAGGAACCATATGCCGCAGCAAATTTCACTGCGTCAATTGGAGTTAAACCATTGTCCACAGTTCCACCGATGGTTCCACGGATACCAGATATTGATTTTATTAATGTCATGTGCTAAAGATTAAGCGAATTTCTTTTTATTGGAAATCATCTGAAGACAAGCTGCTGCTGCTTCAATTCCTTTGTTTCCATGTTTACCACCTGCACGATCAATGGATTGTTGTTCGTGGTTATCAGTGAGTAAACAAAATGCGACTGGTTTATTGGATTTCAACATCACATCCATGATTCCTTGTGTCGTTCCAGAGCAAACGAAGTCGAAGTGACGTGTTTCTCCTTGAATCACCACACCAATGGCAATTGCGCCGTCAATATCGCCACGTTCGCAGAAATATTGTGCTCCCAAGGGTAATTCAAATGCTCCAGGAACACGTTGGATGTGAATGTTTGATTCTACCACGCCATTTTCAAGTAAGGTTGCGATTGCTCCTTCCATCAAGCGATTGGTAATGTGATCGTTCCAATCAGAAACAACAATGCCGATTTGGAAATCGGCACCATTGATTATATTTTCAGTTGAATACGAAGATAGATTTTTGTTGGCTGTCGCCATCGTCTTTCTTATTTAGTGCTCACGCGAGCGATGTATTTTTCAATTCCGTTTTGAGAAGCGTACGTAGGATAATCATCAAGGATTCGTGTGTAGAATCCTGTTGCATCTTCGTTCTTTTTCAATTTCTCCGCAACCAATCCTGCTTTAAACAAATACATTGGTGTTGTTAACTCGTTGTCTTGAGCATCTGCAGCTTCTGTGTAGAATGATAATGCTTTGTCGTATTTTCTCATGTCAGAATAACAATCACCTTGTAATCCGATAGAGAATACACTGATGTATGAATCATCCAAAGAAACTCCTTCTAGGTTTTCCAAAGCTTTACGGTATTCACCTTTTTTCATGTATTGTGTAGCAAGAAGGTACTGTCCGATTTCTCCTCCAGTTTTTCCGTCATTACTATTTACAAAAGGAACTAAAACCTTGATTGCTTGATCCGTTGAATCTTTAGAAATGTAGTTCATTGCTACCCACCAACCATCATTTGATTTCTCATTTGCTGGAACCCAAATCATTTGTCGGTAAACGAAAAACAATAATACTGCTGTCAATAATCCACCAACAATATATGTTCCTAATTTGAATTTCTTATCGTTGTTGAATTTAGCTTTTAATTCTTCTAAACTTAAATTTTCAATCATTATCTAGTTATTTTGTTGGCAAAGATAATTTTTTTTGGCTAATTCTTGAAATTCTGAATGAAAAGTCTCAACGATTTCTGATATTTCTATTGTTCCTCGCTCATTTATTTATCGTCTTGATCAAACTGCTTTTTGTATTTTTGCACTACTTATGAGATCTATCCTTATTTTACTATCTTTCAACCTATTCATTGTTCAATCCATTTTTGGACAAAAAACCAGTTCAAATGAGGACGGAATGGTCATCGGAAAAATTGTTGATCAACAAACAGGGAAAGCATTGGAATACGTTTCTGTTAAACTTTTTAAAGCGGCGGACTC
The DNA here is from genome assembly GCA_943328715.2 of Polynucleobacter meluiroseus. Classification (GTDB taxonomy): domain Bacteria; phylum Bacteroidota; class Bacteroidia; order Flavobacteriales_D; family Crocinitomicaceae; genus UBA952. Next base: position 2,416 of record CALQBB020000232.1, read on the forward strand.
CACTCTTGTTACTGGCGCATTTACTACGGTAGATGGTAAATACAGTATTCCTTGTCCATTTGGTTCGTTTTACTTGAAGATAACTTTCACGAATTATGACCCAATTTTGGTTTCTGCCATTACTGTAAAAACAGCGCTTCCCATTTTTAATGTAGGAACGTTGAAAATGAGAAAAATTAGCGAGAAAACGGAGCGAGAAGTCAAGGTAATTGCTGAGAAAGATGTCCTAAAAGCGGGCATCGACAAAAAAATATATAACGTTGCCGAAGATTTAAATGTTCGAGGCGGGACAGCAAATGACATTCTTCAACGACTTCCATCTGTCGAAGTTGACCAAGACGGAAAGGTGATGTTGCGTGGAGAAGGATCGGTTACCGTCCTCATCGATGGACGTCCAAGTTCACTTAGCGGTGGAAATGGGAAAACCTTGCTCGATGCACTTCCAGCGGGATCGATTGAACGCATTGAAATCGTGACAAATCCATCGGCGAAATACGATCCGGACGGAACTTCGGGAATCATCAACATCGTTCTGAAAAAGAACAAATTAAATGGATTCAACGGATTAGTTTCCACAAACCTTGCGACAACTTTTCAAAAAGGTGGATATGTCGGAGAGGGAAATCTATCCCTAAGTTACCGAACAGGAATTTTCAATATTTACGGGACTTACAATGCGCGTTATTTGGAAGGATACAGAAATAATTATTCAAAAATCACACAAGGCTCTGGGAGTTCGTATTTCAACTTGGACCAAAGTCGCGTAGGAACAGATTTAAACGCAGGTCAAACATTCCGTTTCGGGATGGACATCAACTTGAAGGCGCGCAATACTTTGGGATTTTCAGCTACAGGAAATATCGG
>CALQBB020000233.1 GCA_943328715.2 Polynucleobacter meluiroseus
ATGAAATTCACCATTATCTTCGCAATTGCGAGCTTTGCTTTGGGATGGATATTCACTGTCCTTTCATGGTATACGCCTCAATTCCAGCAGGCAAGTCATCCTCAAAACTTATGGTATTTTGATCGCTTGGGATTTGTATTCCTACTTTTCACCTTGTTTATTCCTTTAGCAGAATGGAAAACGGCAAAGAATCCACTTTTCCTAGGTATGGGACAGAACACCTTTTTTGTCTATGTTGCTCACGCCATATTGTTATACGGAGCGTTCATCGGTTATAGTTTAAGAGATCTTTTACAAGCGCGTTTATCTGGATTCAGTTCGATCGTTGGAGCGGTCTTATTCCTGGTGTTTTTTGCTTTACTCGTTAAGTATTTGCCCAACATTAGCGCATTCTTTCGTAACTTTCGCACGAAATTAAGATCATGAGTCAAGCCATTACTGCGGAAAATAAATCTACTAAACAGCGTCTGTATTTTATTGATATAGCGCGTTCCATTGCAATCCTGCTCATGCTTGAAGGTCATTTTGTTCATGACAGCTTGGCCCTTGATTTACGCGATGAGTCCAATTCCATCTATTACTATTGGAAATTTATTAGAGGCTTTACTTCCCCTGTATTTTTAACCGTTACCGGTATTGTATTCACCTATTTGCTGTTAGGGAATGATCAAACTGCATTTTGGAAAAATATGCGCGTGAGAAAAGGACTGAAGCGCGTTGTAGAACTTCTTTTTTGGGGATATTTGTTGCAGTACTATGCCTTTCATGTACTTCAATGTATTGGCGTTGGAATTTTAACGATTATCTCCATTTATGGGATATCACGTCTGATAAAAGTCATTCCGCTTTGGATTTACTATGCATTTGCTGGGGTTTTACTTTTTACTAGTTATCTTTATTTCGGACTTTTACCAGAAGGTCATTATTGGCCGAGTCAAGCACCTGCTTTTGTCCAAAATATTTTCCACGGGAAGCACTCCTTATTTCCACTGACACCACACATGGGGTATACGATGTTCGGGGCGATGATTGGTGTTGTTTTGTTTAATGCAAAAGAAAAAGTAAAAACACCGCCTTTTATCTTGAGTGGATTTTTTATAGGGTTCTTTTTATACGTTTTTAGTAAAAAGCTCTTGTTAGCAATCGGTGAAACTTCCATGCTTCAAGGAACAAATGTATACCGCATGGACTGGTTATTCGAAAAACTGGGGATGGTATTTATGGTGCTCAGTATCCTTTTAGCATTAGAAACGTATGTGTTGAAAATCAAAAAATCAAACTTGTTTTTGAAAATCGGACAAAGCACCTTGAGTATTTACATCATCCATATGATCGTTCTTTATGGAAGCTTGACCGGTAGAGGATTAACCCATTACTTTCACGAACGGTTGAATGCCTATCAAATCGTTCCGTATACCTTAGCGTTTGTTGTAACTTTCGTTGTCTTCGCCAATTTTCTTGATCAAATACGTGCTGCTTTAAGCTTTATTCTGATTCCATTAAAGAAAATGACTAATCGACTTTTCTTTCTTTTCGATTAAGCTAGAAAACGACTTTTTTCTTGAGAACTCGTTCACCACAAGAATCTTGAATAGTGATGGTAATCGTGTAAGTTCCAGGTTTAGAATAGGCATGCTGTGTTTGAAATAAATTCGATGTCTTTCCGTCACCAAAATTCCAAACAATGCTTTTCGCCTTTGGGAAATTTGCCATACAATCCGCTTTATATTTTCCATCCTTACTCGTGGACTTCACATTGATGACGTTTCGATTCAATAAATAGCGTGTCATATTTTGATCAACAATCGTAAAAGATGTGTTTTGAATATATTTTGCTTTCTCGGGACTTAATCCATCCGTAAAGGTAGTATTTGGGTTTTGCTTAAATATTGCCGCATAGAAGCTGCAGGCGGCCAAATACGAGCCATATTTAGAGGGGTGTTGTAAGTCTTCCTGGTACAATGGAATAGACACATTATTTTCTTTCACCGTTTCCCACACTTTTCCAACTGGAACTATTGGAAAATCAAACAACTTCGACAAATAGAGATACCCTTGGTGAATGTGATCACTCATGATCTGATAAGACGTATTCACGGAATCTTCCGGAAAACCCTTTTCATAGCCCCATGTTTCGTACAGTAGAATCGTCGCACATGGATTCTGTTGATAAATGCTATCTGAAATTCGTTTCACGTAAGGGACAACCATGGAGTCAATCGTCGCAATATCAGTAGACAATTCACGGCTAAATCCTTGTAAGATGACATAGTCCCATTTTTCACGCTGAATGTCTTGGTACAAATCCGGACGTTCACTGTGCATTTTAAACGTATGACTTGACTTCGCACTCATATGAACATCCACATTGATATTCTTTGAACTTGCGATGTCCTTGAACAGCTTCGGCATGTTATTGTAATGCGTGTAACTATTGCCAACAAATAACACGCGCATTGGCTGACACCAAACGATCGAGTTTACAGAAATAAAAAGAAAAAACAGGATAGATTTTCCCATAGTATAGCATTAGAACATCTTCAACCGGCCCGCTATTATGGTTAATTCTTCGGGACTTAAGCTTAGTTTCTTGCGATTAAAATTGATGTCTTCCATTTCGTTTAATGGAATTAGGTGGATGTGTGCATGCGGAACTTCTAGTCCAATTACAGCAACACCGATTCGTTTACACGCTATGTGTTTTTTCAATTGAATAGCTACTTCTTTTGCAAACAAGTGTAGGCCAACAAATGAATCATCCTCCAAATCAAACAAGTAATCTTGCTCTCTTTTCGGAATAACTAGGGTATGTCCTTTCACAAGTGGATTTACATCCAAAAAAGCCATATAATGCTCATTTTCAGCAATTTTATAACAAGGGATTTCACCTTGAACTATCCGTGTGAAAATGGAAGCCATTAACGAGAAATTGAAATGACTTCAAAATTCATTGTTCCACCAGGCGTTTGTATTTCGGCAATTTCACCAACTTTTTTACCTAGCAGTCCTTTTCCAATCGGCGATTCTATAGAAATCTTACGCAATTTGATGTCCGCTTCATTTTCAGCAACAAGGGTGTATTCTATTTCCATTCCGTTCGTTTGGTTTTTAATCAACACTTTGGATAAAATAAATACCTTGCTATTATCCATATGCGTTTCGTCAATCAAACGAGCATTAGAGATAATGGTCTCCATTTTTGAAATCTTCATTTCAAGAATACCTTGTGCTTCCTTTGCAGCATCGTATTCCGCATTTTCCGATAAATCTCCC
>CALQBB020000234.1 GCA_943328715.2 Polynucleobacter meluiroseus
CGTATGGGTAAAGGTAAGGGAGCTCCTAGTCACTGGGTTGCGGTGATTAAACCGGGTTGCATCATGTTTGAAGCAGACGGAGTACCTTACGAAATCGCAAAAGAAGCTATGCGTTTAGCCGCACAGAAGTTACCTGTGAAGTGTAAATTCATTGTTCGAAACGATTATGTTTTACCAATTTAAGATTGAAACATGAAACAAGAAGAAATCAATAAACTATCGATTGAGGATTTGAAAAATCGTCTAGTTGATGTCAAAGGACAATTGTCTAATTTGAAATTAACTCACCGCATGACGCCAATTGAAAATCCATTACGCATTACAGCAATGCGTAAAACGGTTGCAAGATTGAGTACAGAATTAACAAAACGTTCAAATCAAGCTTAGGCTTGAACTAAAAAAATGAACATGGAAGAAAATCGAAATTTAAGAAAAGAAAGAATTGGTGTCGTTACAAGTAACAAAATGGAGAAATCTATCGTAGTTGCTGTGGAACGTAAAGTGAAGCACCCGAAGTACGGGAAATTCGTGAAAATGACCACTAAATTCGTAGCACATGACGAAACAAACGATTGCCACATTGGTGACGTTGTGAAAATCATGGAAACACGTCCTTTGAGTAAATCAAAGAACTGGAGATTAGTAGAAATTGTTGAAAGAGCTAAATAACCGGAGAGATGATACAAACAGAATCCAGACTATCAGTTGCAGACAATTCAGGAGCCAAAGAAGTACTTTGCATCCGAGTTTTAGGCGGGACAAGAAGACGTTATGCTTCCGTAGGTGACAAAATCGTAGTTACTGTAAAAAGTGCGATGCCAAACGGAGCAGTGAAAAAAGGTTCCGTTGCGAAAGCAGTAGTTGTTCGCACAAAAAAAGAAATTCGTCGTGCTGACGGATCTTACATTCGTTTCGATGATAACGCTTGTGTGATCCTAAACCAAGGTGGCGAAATGAGAGGTACACGTATTTTCGGACCAGTTGCTCGCGAATTAAGAGAGAATAACTACATGAAAATTGTTTCATTAGCACCTGAGGTGTTATAATTATTGAAAAATGCAGAAGAAACTACACATTAAAGTTGGCGACACCGTGAAAGTAATTTCAGGTGAGTCCAAAGGTCAAGAAGGGAAAATCTCTTCCATAGACCGCGAGAAAATGCGTGCTACTGTATCAGGTGTAAACATGATTAAAAAGCACAACAAACCAAGTGCATCTAACCCACAAGGTGGTATTGAAGAGAAAGAAGGAACACTTCACATCTCTAACCTTATGGTGGTTGCAGGAGGAATTGCTACACGCATCGGTCGTAAAGACGAGAAAGGAAAATTAGTTCGTTATTCAAAGAAATCAGGGGAGGTGATTAAATAATGAGTTACACACCAAGATTAAAAGAAAAGTATAGAGGCGAGATTATGCAAACGCTTCAGGAACGTTTCGGATACAAATCCGTTATGAGTGTTCCTAAATTAGAGAAAATCGTTTTAAGCCAAGGTATGGGTGATGCGGTAGCTGATAAGAAATTAATTGATAGCGCTGCTGCCGATTTATCTCGAATCGCTGGTCAGAAAGCCATTACTACTTTGTCTAAAAAAGATATCTCCAACTTCAAATTACGTAAAGGAATGCCAATTGGTACGAAAGTTACCTTGCGTGGAGACAGAATGTACGACTTTTTAGATCGTCTACTTTCTGTAGCTTTGCCAAGAACACGTGACTTCCGTGGTATTAATCCAAAAGGATTTGATGGACGTGGTAATTTCAACTTAGGAGTGAAAGAACACATCATCTTTCCTGAGATTGACATCGACAAAGTAAACCGTATTTTAGGTATGGATATCACTTTTGTTACATCAGCAGCTAGTGATGAAGAAGCGAAAGCATTGTTAGATGCATTTGGATTTCCATTTATTAAAAAATAAGAAGAAATGGCAAAGGAATCAATGAAAGCGCGTGAGCGCAAAAGAGAAAGGTTAGTTGCTCGATACGAAAAGAAACGTGCTGAATTAACGAAAGTATTGAAATCTACAGATTCGTCTGAAGAAATTCAATCAGCTAAATGGGATGCAATGATGCAATTGCAAAAATTACCTGCAAACTCTTCCAAAATCAGAATGCACAATCGTTGTGGATTAACTGGTCGTCCAAGAGGGTACATGCGTCAATTCGGTATCTCAAGGGTAACTTTTAGAGAAATGGCTTTGGCCGGAAAAATCCCAGGAGTTAAAAAGGGAAGTTGGTAATTAAAGAAAAAACACAGAAGAAATGAATACAGATCCGATAGCAGATTTTCTCACACGCATCCGTAATGCGAGTGCTGCAGGTTTGAAAATGGTGGAAATTCCTGGCTCAAACATTAAACGTGCAATGGCGCAAATTTTGTTTGACCAAGGTTATATCCTCAACTACAAATTTGAAGATGATAACAAGCAAGGAACGATTAAAATTGCATTGAAATACAATCAATCTACTCGTGTTCCTGCCATCACTAAATTACAACGAGCTTCTCGTCCAGGATTACGTAAGTATAGTGGATCAGTTGATATGCCACGTGTATTGAATGGTTTAGGTATTGCGATTGTCTCTACTTCGAAAGGAGTAATTACAGACAAAGAAGCACGTAAATTGAATGTAGGCGGAGAAGTCCTTTGTTACGTTTATTAAAAATTTAAGAAATGTCAAGAATTGGAAAAGCACCGGTAACTATCCCAAGTGGCGTTGAAGTCACTTTCAAGGATGCAGTTATTACGGTTAAGGGGAAAAAAGGTGAATTAACACAAGCGATTGATACTTGTGTAGGTGTAACCATCGAAGACAATGTGATTACATTCTCTCGTCAATCTGATGCTCCACACGATCGATCAAAACACGGACTTTACCGTGCATTGGTTTTCAACATGATCGCAGGGGTTTCTGAAGGATGGAAAAAAGAAATGGAAATCATCGGAGTTGGATACCGCGCAAACGCAACAGGTCAACAATTAGAACTAGCTTTAGGTTTCTCTCACGCAATCATTTTGGAAATTCCTAGTGAAGTGAAAGTTACAACAACTACTGAAAAAGGAAAGGCTCCAGTTGTTTCACTTGAATCATTTGATAAACAATTGTTAGGTCAAGTTGCAGCTAAAATTCGTTCGTTTAGAAAACCTGAACCATACAAAGGAAAAGGTATTCGTTTCGTTGGTGAAGAAATTCGTAGAAAAGCTGGTAAGTCAGCAGGTAAAAAATAATAGATAGATTATGGCACTAAATAAAGTATTAAGAA
>CALQBB020000235.1 GCA_943328715.2 Polynucleobacter meluiroseus
CGGGAGATACCGTTAAAAAGGACATGAAGTTATTGGGTCCCAATGGACGACTGTATTTATTTGGTGGGTCCCAAATGGTGGGAGGAAAATTTGGAATCCTTTCTAAACTAAAGTTTGTGTGGGACATGGGCTTTGTCCTTCCGATCGGACTCATGATGCAATCCAAGAGTATCGTCGGAGTAAATATGTTGAAAATCGCAGATAGCTCACCAGAGATTATTGCTGCCTGTCTTCAAGAAATGCTAGAGTTATACCGCAAGAATGAAATCACCACGCATGTTGGCGGAGTTTTTAATGAAAATCAACTCATAGAGGCACACGATCTTCTCGAAAGCGGAAAATCGATGGGGAAAATAACCATTCGTTGGAACTAAGCCTTTTTAGAAAAGAAACCTTTTACAAATCCAAGAATTTGTTTTCGAAATAAAAACATCAGTAACAAATAGGGGATAATCATCAAATAAAGTATCCCTCCATTGATGTTTGATCCGAATGAATTTTCGTCCAACCCAGCATTTTGTTCTGCCAACAATTTACATTGTGAGCAACCTTGCGCTAAAAGCTCCTGTGAGAAGGAAAATAACGCGATAAATAATCCAAGTAGTTTAACCTTCATGTCTAAAATATTCGTTCACAAAGGTAGGCAAGATTAATTCCAATTCAAAATACTTACTTTTGTTCATGCGTTTATTATTTGTACTTATTCCAGCGATAGTTTCATCCCTACTTTTGAGTTGCGGCGACACATCAAAAAAAATCGACACGTCAAAATTGACGCTCGATAGTTTACTCGTACTTTATCCCGATAGTATTCCACTTCTAGTGAAGAAAGGGAATGAATTGATTGAAAAGGTACAATACCAAAAAGCCTTAGAGGTCGCGGCAAAAGCTTACCGCTTGGATAGTGTTTCTTTCGACACCCGCGTATTGTATGCGGAGGCGCTCATCAATAAACCTACGCGCTCTGCAGATGACATGTTGCGTGGACATTTGATGTATAAATCACTGGTTAAAGCAAATCCTAAAAGTGAAAAAGCACTTGTCGGCTTAGCAAATACGTATACAATGTTAGAAGATATGGATAATTCCTTCGTTTACATCAATAAAGCGTTGCGCATTAATCCAAGATACCGTGATGCTTATATTCTCAAGGGGACTAATTACCGTTTAAAACAGGATTTGAAATTAGCAATCTCTTCCTATGAAACGGCTGTTCAAATCGATCCGAAATGTACGATGGCCTATCTTTCACTGGCGGTTTTGTATGAACTAAACGGCGATGCCAAATTGGGCATGGAAAAGTATACTACAGCCTATCAATTGGAACCGAAAAACACAGAAGTTATTTATGCTTTAGCCTATGCGAAGGAAAACCTCGGTCAAACAAATGAGGCAATGAACTTATACCGTAAAATGGCTCGATTAGATTCAACTTATGCAGATGCCTTTTTCCACATTGCGCGCATTTATCAATACGATAAACCCCAACTGGATTCGGCGATTTTTTATTATAAAAAAGCGATTAAAGCGAATCAAGAGCACATTCCATCTTACCATAATTTAGGCTTGGTCTATGAAGAAAAGAACGACATCACAAATGCACTTTTCACTTATGCTAAGGTCTTAAAAATGGACCCAGATTACGTTTTAACGAAGGAAAGAGTGGCGGTTCTCAAAAACAAACGATGAACCGTCAAGAAAAGATAGGCTCGCTTATTGGTGATATTGGCATTCCAATTTTAGGATTCTTTTTTTGGAATTGGAACATCTATTTCATTTGTCTTTTTTTTCTGCTCGATCAAGTTTCAAAAGAAGTTTCGGGCATGATCCGTATGCAAAGTATTCGTGAACGAGTAAAACTTGCTCATCAAGCGCGAATAATTCATCTAGTCTCATTTGTTCTTTGTTTAATAGCCGTTCATTTTTATGTACACCAGTTAAATCCAAAAATGAATTTTCTAAAGGAAATCAATGATTTTTTCTGGTTCGAGGATATGGGAATTGCACAAGGGTTTATTCTGATACCCCTCGTTTTATTCAGCGAGCGATTGCGGTACAAAATGAACACGAAGCTTTTTACAGATGAAATGCATGTCAAACATTGGCGCCACCACACGGTTCAAGTAATCGCATATTTGACCCTGTTTCTATCCTTGAGCCTCGTTTTAACCTTCGTTCAAATGAGTGAAACAGTTAGTTTTTTATGCCTTCTGACAGGCTTTACGGCAATCACCTTATTCACTGATAAATTAAGCCCTTTTTTTCCGCGTTAATTTCCTTAAATTTGTCTACTTAGTAGTAGTTATGGATAGAAATTTACATTTAGCTCAAAAACGAGCAGAACTGCATCAAGCAGGTGGAAAAGAACGCATAGATAAACAACATCAACAAGGAAAATTAACGGCGAGAGAGCGCGTCACTTTGTTACTTGATGAAGGATCATTTAACGAAATCGGAGCTTTTGTTGAACATCGTTCTACTAACTTTGGATTAGAGAAACAGAAATTTCCAGGTGATGGAGTCATTACTGGATTTGGAACTGTTCATGGACGTTTGGTTTATGTCTATTCCCAAGATTTTACCGTTTTAGGTGGATCATTATCTGAAACACAAGCGGCGAAAATCTGTCGGGTGATGGACCTTGCCATGAAAAATGGAGCTCCAATCATTGGAATGAATGATTCTGGTGGTGCAAGAATTCAAGAAGGAGTGGTTTCTCTAAGTGGTTATGCAGATATTTTCTTCCGAAACACGAGAGCATCAGGAGTGGTTCCCCAACTTTCATTAATTATGGGTCCTTGTGCAGGTGGTGCAGTATATTCTCCAGCTTTGACGGATTTTATTTTCATGGTGGAAGAAACATCCTACATGTTCGTGACAGGTCCAAATGTCGTAAAAACAGTGACGCATGAGGAAGTAACATCGGAGGATTTGGGTGGAGCAAAAACACATGCTGAGAAATCTGGAGTGAATCATTTTACGGCCAGCAACGACATGGAATGCATTAAAAAGGCACGTGATTTAATCACTTACTTGCCACAGAATTCATACGAGTTAGCACCGGAACCAAGTGTCTATGAGTTTTCGCAATCCAAGCTAACAAACATTGAAAAAATCATTCCTGACAATACGAATACACCCTATGACATCAAGAAAGTCATTGATTGTATCATTGACGACGCGAGTTTTAGAGAAGTCCAAGAAGACTTCGCAAAGAA
>CALQBB020000236.1 GCA_943328715.2 Polynucleobacter meluiroseus
ATTGGCACACTAGCACATGGGCACATTTGCACATCAGTCCTCGTAGCGGCCTACTACAATTAACTTTCAGTCTTTTTCGCCTTGGCGGAACAAATCATTAGCACACTAGCACATTGGCAATCCGCCGCGGCGGAAGCACATTAACTAATGTCCCTTCGGCTGGCAACACTTCGGCAACTTCTCTACATCTTCTTTCGCTGCTTTTACTTCGTCTGCGTCGTAGCCAATTTTTGCGATGCTTTGCTTAATGGTTACAAGGTCGATTTTATTCGGATCGTATTTAACCGTGACGATTTTCGTCTCGTCGTTGAGTTCCGCAAACTTAATTCCTTTGATGTAATTCAATTTCCCTTCGATGCGTTCCTTGCAATCACCACATTGCGCATTGGTTTGAATTTCACTCGTCATCATTTTTTGTCCGAAACTCACTGTGCTCATCAGCACAAAGAATAGACTTAAGATCATTGTTTTCATCGTATATACATTTTAAATTTATGATCACGCTCTTCGCTCTGCCCCGCTGGATTTGCAATCCTGCGGATCTCTTAACCGCTCTCTTTCTCACTCTGATTCCCGCTCTCCGCTATGTTTCTGTTTCTCACTCTGTTTCTCACTCTCCTTCGCCTCGGCGAACTCTTTCTCACTCTGTTTCAACGAAAACCGTACTCCGGCGTACACATTCCACCCCATAATCGGACCCCACACGCGATTCGCATCGAAGGATGTCCCAAATGGATTCTGTGCGTCGATGATCGGATTCGACTGTTTAAAGTTCGCTAAATTTTCGCCTCCAAGGTAAAAATTCCATTTTTTATAAATATGTGTGATCTGCGCATTCACCATCGGATACACTTCACTCTGTTGATTGTGTTCTTCCAGACCGGACGCTTGAAGTTCGAGTGGTAAACGAGCTGCGCCATAAACGGTACATGTTGCATCGAATTCCCAACGCTTGTTGCGTGTGCGGTAGGCAAGATTCACGAATCCACGGTTCTTGGGAATCATTACTTGTTGACGCATCACTCCGTCATACAATGCTTTGACATCCAAATGTTTGTAGGCTAATCGAATGTCGAAGTTTTTTAATGGAGCATACGACCATTCGATTTGAAAACTATTGGAGTAGGAGGATTGTGCGAGGTTCTGAAAGACAATTGCATCCAATGCGGCATCCCGATCGACAATCAACTGATTTTGGAAAAGTGTGTGATAGAAGTCCATGCTGATGTTTCCGTTTTTTTCGAAGACAGTAAAGTCCTTTACCAAAGAAACTCCCGCATTCCATGAAATTTCTGGTTTGATTTCCGTTGGAGCAATCCACGTTTTAGAATTTGCTAACAAAGAAATATTGTCAATCATGTAATTCGGGACACGCCATCCTTTCCCTGCGGTGACGCGCACATCAGCTCGTTGTGTCAAAGCATATTTCGCATGAATCCGAGGAGAGAATTGTCCGCCATACGTCAGGTGTTGGTCGTAACGCGCGCCAAGGACTGCGCTCAATCGTGCTCCTGTAAACGTGTATTCAGCAAAAATACCTGGAACTATTTCCGTGCGCAGTTGCTCCAAGGACTCAACTTTTTGCCGGATTTGTAGTCCAACGAAACTCGCGCCTAGTTTAATTTTATGATCGCTTGTCCCGAGAATATCGTCGTAAATGGCATTCACATACGCACGCTTTTCTTCTCCTTGAAAATCACGAAGACCAAAGGCACCGTTCATGGCTTGGTATTTCAGGTTGTACACGACGCCAAATGACCGCAGTGGTTTTTTACTGAAAAATCCTGTTTTGGCATACACATCGGCATGGCGCGCATTCATCACCACTCCATATCCGATGGGATTGTCCCTGTAGTAAGTGGTTTGTCCACCCGTTTTGCGGTCTTGATACACATTGAAACCAAATTGCGCTTCCATTTTCTTTCCTTGAAAAGCCCAACGGTTCATCAATGCGAAGTTATCGCCCATGGGAATGTCGCGGAATCCATCACCATTGTGATCGATGTTTCCGAACATCGATGAGGCGTGGCCCAAAATTCCCGAACTCCATTTTTGATTGATTTTTGTTCCTGCATTGACATTCATTTCGGAACGTCCAAAGCGATTTTGATAGGCGTTGAAATAGAATTTTTCCATTTCACTCGGCTTCTTTATTTCTAAATTCACGAGTCCGGCCATCGACTCATAACCATTGACAACATTCCCGGTTCCTTTGGTAATTTGAATCGACTCAATCCACGTTCCCGGAATGGATTGTAGTCCAAAGGAACTTTCGAGTCCACGCAGATAGGGAATGTTTTCCATCTGAATTTGCGTATAAACGCCATCGAGTCCCATCATCTGAATTTTCTTCGCACCAGAAACGGCGTCAGTGATGTTGACATCGACAGAGGCATTCGTTTCGAAGGACTCCGACAAATTACAGCAGGCGGCTTTGCGTAATTCACCCGAATTGAGTTCCTCCACATGCAGTGTTTTCATTTTGGAAATCTGGTGAGATTTTTGGCGCAGCTGATAGACAATCTCTGTTTTCGTCGAAATGGGAATCAGTAAAACCGTAAACGCTGCAAAGCGATCATTTTTGGTCACGACAATCGAGTCGGACAAGTAGCCCATCGCGCTGAAAATCAATGTGTCAGGCAGTTGTTTTGGTAGCAAGATTTCAAATCGCCCCTCTTTATTGGAAAAGACGCCTTGCTTTGCGTTGCAAAGTCGAATCTTTGCATTTTCAATTGGACTTGTTTTGGTGGAGTCTTGCCGCAGGACAACTCCTTTTATTTGTGCATTGGTCTGGGATGTTATCCAAAAGAGGAACAGCCCGAAAATATAATGTTTCATAGCTAAAATTAAATCATGAATACGTAACGAACACTTGAGTTTTCAAGTCCGTTGGTGCATGGGTGATTCGATTGTTAGATACGAAATACGCAGTTTTGAATCAGCAATTCTTTGCCGTATTTCCTCAGTGGGGGAGGATCGTCCCACGTTTGAATGGAAACAACTGCTGAATGAAGAATACTTTGATCAAAAGAAATGGATTTATTCGCCGTAAATGAAAAGTGGAAATCCGGAATAGATAAAGCCTGTGTCACCACATATTTCTCGTCCAATTGCAGTACGGTTTTCTCGTCGTGACAACAATTTTTCTTTTTTTCTTTTTGACCGCAAGGAGGTCATTCCGACTGTTCTTCTTGACAATGATTCTGTTGGTTGATG
>CALQBB020000237.1 GCA_943328715.2 Polynucleobacter meluiroseus
ATCCTCAGATGGAAAATAGTGAGCACAAGAAAAAAAATAAACACTTACCTCGATAAATGCATATTTCTCTCCGAATAGATTTTTGTAAAGAACGGATCTTTTAAGTCTTTGATAAAGCGAATTGCCTCACCAGTTGACTTCATTTCAGGTCCAAGTTCTTTTTTCACATCCGGGAATTTCTCGTAAGAGAACACAGGGATTTTAATTGCATACCCTTCTTTTCTTGGTTGGAAATTAAAGTCTGTAACTTTTTTCTCTCCCAACATGACTTTCGTTGCGTAATTCACATATGGCTCATCGTAGGCTTTCGCAATGAATGGAACGGTACGCGACGCACGTGGATTGGCTTCAATCACATATACTTTATCGTCCTTGATGGCAAATTGGATATTCAATAATCCAACTGTTTTCAATTCGATGGCAATTTTCTTCGTGATGTCCTCAATTTGGGTCATAACAAAATCACCTAAATTGTATGGAGGCAATACTGCGTATGAATCTCCGGAGTGGATTCCAGCTGGTTCAATGTGCTGCATGATTCCAATGATGTACACATTCTCTCCATCGCAAATCGCATCTGCTTCTGCTTCGATTGCTCCACCTAAGAAGTGATCCAACAATATTTGGTTGTTCCCCATCTCATTGATGATATCAACTACGTGGTGTTCCAACTCTTCTTTGTTGATGACAATTTTCATTTTTTGTCCACCTAAAACATAGGAAGGTCGAACCAATAAGGGAAATCCTAGTTTATCGGATAATTCAAGTGCTTGTTCAGCGCTTTCCACCACCCCGTACTCAGGGAAAGGGACATTGTTCGCTTCTAACAATTTAGAGAAACGTCCACGGTCTTCTGCTAAATCGAGTGCTTCGTAACTCGTTCCTAGAATGCGAATACCATAGCGCTGTAGCTTCTCGGCTAGTTTCAAAGCTGTTTGTCCACCAAGTTGAACGATTACTCCAACTGGATTCTCGTGCATAATGATGTCGTAAATATGCTCCCAGAATACTGGTTCAAAATACAATTTATCCGCTGTGTCGAAATCCGTAGAAACCGTTTCAGGATTACAGTTGATCATGATCGTTTCGTAGCCACATTCCTTTGCAGCTAATACACCATGGACACATGAATAATCAAATTCGATTCCTTGTCCGATTCGGTTTGGACCAGATCCAAGTACCACTACTTTTTTACGATCCGAAACGATGCTTTCGTTTTCGTATTCGAACGTTGAATAGTAATAAGGTGTTTTTGCTTCAAATTCCGCTGCACAAGTATCTACCAATTTGTACACTCGTTTGATGCCCATATCGGTGCGCTTCGTATATACTTCAGATTCCAAACAACGCAATAAATGCGCAACTTGACGATCGGCATATCCTTTTTGTTTCGCTTCGAACAATAATTCCTTTGGAATACTACCCAAATGGAACTTCTCAATTCTACGCTCTAATTTGATAAGGTCTTCGATTTGTTTCAAGAACCAAATATCGATTTTCGTTTTTTCAACGATTTTTTTAAACGGAATTCCCAATTTAATCGCATCGTAGATGTGGAACAAACGGTTCCAACTTGCAAACTCTAAGGAATGAAGAATTTCATCTTGATTGGTCAATTCTTTCCCATCTGCACCTAATCCGTTGCGGTTAATCTCCAAAGATTGACATGCTTTCTGCAATGCTTCTTGGAAAGAACGCCCGATTCCCATTACCTCTCCTACCGACTTCATTTGAAGTCCAAGTTGACGGTTGGTTCCTGGGAATTTATTAAAGTTCCAACGTGGGATTTTTACGATAACGTAATCCAATGTTGGTTCGAATAAAGCCGAAGTTGTTTTCGTGATTTGATTTTGTAATTCATCTAAATGGTAACCTATTGCCAATTTCGAGGCAATCTTAGCAATCGGATATCCGGTCGCTTTAGAAGCAAGTGCCGACGAGCGAGAAACACGTGGATTGATTTCAATCGCAATAATATCCTCTGCATCGTCAGGAGAAACAGCAAACTGTACGTTACATCCACCTGCGAAATTCCCGATAGAACGCATCATTTTGATGGACATATCACGCATTTTTTGGAAAGTCGTATCCGACAAGGTCATTGCTGGCGCAACAGTAATCGAATCTCCCGTGTGGATTCCCATTGGATCGAAATTTTCAATCGAACAGATAATCACGACATTGTCGTTTGCATCACGTAGCAACTCCAATTCGTATTCTTTCCAACCTAACAAGGCTTTGTCAATCATGACTTCATGAATCGGAGACAATTGCAATCCGCGTTCAAGTAAGTTGTCGAATTCTTTTGGATGATGCAAGATAGAAGCACCTGATCCACCTAAGGTATACGAAGGACGAATACACAATGGGAATCCAAATTCTTGTGCGATTTCTTTTCCTTCTAAGAATGATTTAGCTGTTTTTTGAGGAGCCATTGGCACCCCAATTTCCAACATCAAATTGCGGAAGGCCTCACGATTTTCGGTGATTTCAATTGCGGCGATGTCAACACCTATCAATCGTACACCATGTTGTTCCCAAATACCTAATTCATCACACTTGATGCACAAGTTCAAAGCTGTTTGTCCACCCATTGTTGGCAGAACCGCATCAATTTTGTGATTTTTCAAAATCTCCAAAATACTTTCTGGTTCCAAAGGCTGTAGATAGACATTGTCGGCAACCACTTTATCCGTCATAATTGTCGCTGGATTCGAGTTAATGAGTGTTACCTCAATTCCTTCTTCTCTCAATGAACGAGCGGCTTGTGATCCTGCGTAGTCAAACTCACAGGCTTGTCCGATAACAATTGGTCCGCTTCCGATAATCAGAACCGATTTGATGGATAAGTCTTTTGGCATAGGGATTTCAATTTACTTTTCTTCGAAGCGGATGTTCGCTGCAAATTGAGCACAAATTTAGTTCAAATCTATGAAGATGCGTACTTTTTGACGAAGTGTTTTTTAACAAAATGAATTCAAATTGTTAATAGGTGCTTTTCAAGCGGAAACTTGATCGATAAATTTCAAACTTAAGTCGTTGAAGGTCTCTGCTTGTTCGTAGTTGACTACATGTCCGCAATTCGGCACAATACTCAAATTTAAGCGTGGATTCTGAGCCACTAATTCTTTTACTGGGGCCAAAAACAAATGATCTTCCTCCCCCATGATAAATAAAGTTGGCGTTTTGTCCGTTTGTTTTTCCAATTCAATCAA
>CALQBB020000238.1 GCA_943328715.2 Polynucleobacter meluiroseus
AAAGAATCCGGTCAATTGTTTTTCGCCAGCTTTGTAGCGAGACACTTCATCTGGATTTAATTCAAATACTTTCAAAATGAATCCTTTCAAGGCATCTTCATCGGAGTTTTGAATCAAGTTTAATCGTTCGGCTACCTGTAAAGGAGATTCTTGTGTGGAGAATAAGGCCGGAAAGATGTTTTGTGAAGCAACAGAGCTAGAAACTTTCCCTTCTTCCACAAGGTGAATTAACTCGGCAATCACCAAAGGTTTCAATGGGAATTTATCCATCTCAATTCCATATTCATTCAAATAGGATTTGATGTCTCCCATCAACCAATTGGCCGCAGACTTGTAGTTTTTTGTATGGGCTAGAATGGATTCGTAATAAAGCGCGATTCCTTTGTTATCCGTAATGTTGTAGGCGTCGTATTCAGACAGACCGTATTCTTTTGTATAGCGTTGAAACAATGCACGAGGCAATGCTGGCATCTCCTTCGCAACTGTGTCAATTTGTTCTTTGGTGATCGTAATTGGTGGAAGATCTGGTTCCGGAAAATAACGGTAATCATTCGCCGCTTCTTTGGATCGCATGGAAATTGTAATTCCTTTAAGCGCGTCAAATGCTCTTGTTTCTTGCGATAATGTTCCACCTGCTTCCAATACTTCAATTTGACGAAGAATTTCAAATTCAATCGCACGTTGAACGTTTCGAATGGAGTTCATGTTTTTCACCTCGACCTTCGTTCCGAATTCTGAAACACCAACAAGTCTTACCGAAACATTCGCATCACAACGTAGGGATCCTTCCTCCATGTTTCCATCACAAATATCTAGGTAACGAACAAGTTTACGCACTTCCGTTAAGTAGTGGTAAGCTTCCATGGATGAACGCATGTCTGGTTCAGAAACGATTTCGAGTAGGGGAGTCCCCGCACGATTTAAATCCACCAATGTATCGTAAACGTCCACATCGTGAATGCTTTTTCCGGCGTCTTCTTCCATGTGAATACGTGTCAAACCAATGGATTTCTCGGTTCCGTCATCTGTGCGAATAACGATGCTTCCTCCGGTACAAATTGGTGTTGTATCTTGGGTGATTTGGTATCCTTTCGGTAAATCGGGATAGAAATAATTTTTTCGTGCAAAATGCTGGGCTGGTGCGATATGTGCGTCGCAAGCCAGTCCTAATTTAATGGCGAATTCAATGGTTTTTTTATTCATCACCGGTAAAGTACCAGGATGTCCTAGTGTCACCACGCTAATGTTTGAATTTGGTGCGGAACCATATTCATTCACATCGTTTGAATATGCCTTGGTTTTGGTCAACATTTGTGCATGGACTTCAAGTCCGATAACAACTTCGTATTTATCGCGAATGGATGCTTCCATAATTTTTTAGATGCGGGAGATTAGTTCTTTCATGATTTGCGTCATTTTCGGCTCTTGTCGACTAGCCACTTCAATCACGTCTTGAACGCTCACTTTTTTGATTTTCCCAGGCACGCCTAAATCTGTGATGATCGAAATTGCAAAACATGGAATGCTCATGTGTCGAGCAACGATGACTTCTGGAACTGTTGACATTCCCACAGCATCAGCGCCAATCACGCGAACGTATTTGTATTCAGATGGCGTTTCCAAGGTTGGACCAGTAAGTCCTGCGTAACATCCAATAGAAACTTTGATGGACAATTCTTCTGCAATTGTTTTTGCCATTTGAATCATGGATTCATCGTACGGATCGCTCATGTCAGGGAAACGTGGACCTAATTCGTCGATGTTTTTTCCAATTAATGGATTTCCGGGGAATAAATTGATGTGGTCATTCATGATCATGATTTCACCTACGGCGAAATCTGGATTCACACCACCGGAAGCATTGCTCACGAAAAGTCGCTCAATACCTAATAGTTTCATCACGCGAACAGGAAAGGTTACTTGTTGTAAATCGTATCCCTCGTAATAGTGAAAACGTCCCTGCATTGCTACGACATTTTTTCCGCCAAGACGACCAAAAATGAGTTTACCTGAATGACTTTCCACAGTTGACACAGGGAAGTTTGGAATCGTTTCGTATGGAATTTCGTCCACGATTTCGATTTCTTTCACGAGTCCACCTAGACCTGTTCCTAAAATAATTCCAATCGTTGGTTCAATACTTGTTTTGGCTTGAATAAATGCCGCTGTTTCTTTAATTGCTTGTAACATAATCTTTTATCATCGAATTAAACGCTTCTTCGTTCTCCATTTTCACTGTAATGGGAAGAACATACCAAGGATAGGTTTGTCGATCATGTTCAGAGAGAAGTTCTTGGATTTTCACTAAGTCCTTTTCTGTTGTGATGATGGCCATTTCCTTGCTTGCAAAGGTATCAAATTTTCTGTGAATTTCTTGGATATCTCCTTGTGTAAACGAGTGATGGTCACCAAATTTAAGTTCTTCGACTTCATAGTTTTCCAACAAGTGGCTTTTCAAGGATGTGGACGAGGAAATTCCAGTCACCAATAAGATGGACTTTAGTTGCTTGACGGATGTACCAACCAATTGAAAATCGGCGTATTCGATTCGCGAGAAAAAGATGGGTAAGTCATAGGATTCATAGCGTTTTCGATGAGTCATCATCTGCTCTTCCGTTAGATTTGGACATTTCGTCAAAATGATCGCATCTGCGCGATGAGCGCCATCTTTCGATTCTCTGAGGTTTCCAGAAGGCAAATGCCAATCGTTCAGAAATTGATCGTAAAATGGGGTCAAGAGAAGTTGAAGTCCAGGTTGAACATATCTGTGCTGAAAGGCATCGTCCAAAATTATGGTAGCTGATGGATTGATTTCCTTCATTTTGACAAGCGCTTCTTGTCGTTTTTCGCACACAAACACATCCGTTTTTGGAGCAAATTTTTGAAAGTAGGAAAGAGGTTCGTCGCCTACTGTTGAGGCATCATCTGTGCTATGAACGTGTCGATAACCCTTTGTTTTACGGCCATATCCTCGACTTAAAATTTGAATGGAATGCTCGTTCTGTAAAAGAGAAGTCAAATAGTTGACCATCGGCGTTTTTCCAGATCCTCCAACGGATAAGTTACCAACCGATATCGATTTACCTGGAATAATAGTTGTTTTCAGAATACCGACATCAAAGAGGATATTCCGTGTATAAGTGATGAGCCAATATAAAATCGTAAAGGGAAGTAGTCCGATTTTTCTCATCCTCAAAGATACGCTTTATT
>CALQBB020000239.1 GCA_943328715.2 Polynucleobacter meluiroseus
ATGGAGTGCCGTTAGATAACGGAGGAATTGCAGGTGTTGCAAATCCACTTTCGTTGATCAATCCAAATGACATCGCTTCATTCGTAGTTTTAAAAGATGCGTCAGCAACGGCAATCTACGGTTCACGTGCTGCCAATGGTGTCATCATCATCACTACCAAAAAAGGTGATGGGGGAAAAAATGCTCCATTGAAAATAGTTTTAGACACAAAGATTTCTCAATCAACAAT
This sequence comes from Polynucleobacter meluiroseus, assembly GCA_943328715.2. GTDB lineage: Bacteria > Bacteroidota > Bacteroidia > Flavobacteriales_D > Crocinitomicaceae > UBA952. The sequence goes on from CALQBB020000239.1 coordinate 230, forward strand.
CGCGAAGTATGCAGATGTATTAAGTGGTGATTCCCTACGTTCACTCGTGAATGCAAGAGGAACAGCTGCTCAAAAGGCGCTTTTAGGTGATTCAAGTACAGATTGGCAAAAACAAGTTTTTCGCAATGCCATTGTGTTAGATAACAACTTGTCTATCACAGGTGGAATCAAGAATTTCCCTTACCGTTTATCAATTGGTAACAGAAATGAAAACGGAATCTTAAAAAGAGACCAATTCAGTCGTACCTCACTTGGATTGAATATGAGTCCATCATTTTTGAAAAACACCTTGCTGTTAGAGTCAAACTTGAAATACATTCAAACCAATTCGTTCTTTGCCAACCGTGGTGCATTAGGAGCAGCTTATTTCGATCCAACACAACCTGTTTTATCAGGAAACGAAAATTACAATGGATATTTCGAGTGGGTGGATAATAACAAGCCAAATACTCTTTCCGCAAGAAATCCACTCGGATTGATCAATCAAACAGAGGATGTTTCTAAAGTAAATCGTGCCATTGCTAATGCAAAATTGACATACAGTCTACCATTCCTAGAGGGATTGAAAGCGATTGTGAATGTTGGAGGTGACTTCTCAGAAGGTACTGGGCATGTTATCACTGATTCAAATTCGGCTGCTGGATATTATACACATGGTCGCTATTCAGAGTATTTATCCAGAAAAGAAAACAAATTGATTGAAACGTATGCGACGTACAATTCAGGAAAACGTTTTGGAGACCACATTTTGGATGTAACTGCTGGTTATTCGTACCAAGATTGGATGAGTAGAGGACCTAATAATCCAACGTTCAATCAAGCGCAAGATTCAATCATTGGAGCGGCTTCTAGTCCATATCCAAATTACACGAAAAACGTATTATTGTCTTACTACGCTCGTGCGATTTACAGCTACAAAGGAAAATACATTGTGAATGCTTCATTACGTCGTGATGGATCATCTCGCTTCAGTCCAGAACAACGTTGGGGATTGTTCCCAGCGGTTTCAGCTGCTTGGTTATTGACAGAAGAAGATTTCTTGAAAAACTCAAAAGCAATCAACATGTTGAAATTACGTGCTGGTTGGGGTGTAACTGGACAACAAGATGGAATTGGTGACTATGCGTACATCGGTAACTACTTCTTAGGCGCAACAACTGCACAATATGCGTTCGGTGGACAATACTACCAAGTTTTACGTCCAGCTGGATTCGATGCGAACCTGAAGTGGGAAACGACAGCTAGTTACAATATTGGATTGGATTTTGGATTCAAAAACGACCGTATTTCTGGAAGCATCGATGTTTACCGCAAAGAAACAAGCGATTTGTTAGCGACAGTTCCTGTTCCAGCTGGAACAAACTTCACAAACATGATCTTGACAAATGTTGGTGGAATGAGAAACCAAGGTATTGAGGTAAGTATGAACACAGGAATCATCGCTAAGAAAAACATGCGTTTAGACTGGTCAATCAATGCTACTTATAACCAAAACAAAGTGACGAAACTTTCACTAGTAACGGATCCTAAATCACCAGGTGTTTTAGTAGGTGGAATCGGTGGTGGAATCGGTAATACCATTCAAGTTCACCAAGTTGATTATGCGACATTTACGTATTTCGTATTAGAGCAGCAATACGACACCGATGGATCTATGATTCAAGTAGGTGAACAAGCATCGATTGACATCAATAATGATGGTGTGGTTAACACATCAGACAAGTGGAAAGATACGCATGCGTTCAAAGATGCAAATGGAGATGGAATCATCAATATCGACGATCGTTACTACGCTGGACAAGCAGCGCCAAAAGTGTTCTTAGGAACTGCGCTTAATTTCACGTACAAAAAATGGTTTGCTGGATTCTCTATGAGAAGCGAACTTGGTGCCACAATTTACAATAACATTCACTCAAACAGTGCAACGTTCCAAACGATTGATGGTACGAAAAAATACTTGAATAACATCAGTTCATTGTACTACGAAAACGAAGTTCAAAAAACAACAAACAACCAATTGTTGTCTGATCATTACCTTGAAAAAGCAAACTTCCTACGTATGGACTTCGTGAACTTAGGTTACCACTTTGGTAAATTGAAATTTACGAACAACAAACTTGGATTGAACGCTAGCTTCACTGTTCAAAATGTATTCGTTTTAACAGATTACTTAGGACAAGATCCAGAAGTGAACGGTGGAATTGATAATAATTTCTACCCGCGTCCACGCATGTACTCATTGAACTTAACATTTGACTTCTAAAAATGATAACCATGAAAAAGATAATCGCTTTTACTTTTATTACTGCTTCCTTGTTATTGGTGTCATGTAATAAACAATTAAATCAATCGCCTAAATACGGTTTAAATGCCGAGGCAGTTTACAGCAATCCAGATCAATACATCCACGTATTGGCGAAATTATATTCTGGAATGTCTATGACTGGAAATCAAGGTCCAGCTGGATCTGCTGATATCGCTGGAATTGACGAAGGATTTTCTGCATACATTCGTGTATTGTGGAACCTACAAGAACTTCCAACGGATGAAGCTATTTGTGGTTGGAACGACCCAGGAATTCCAGATTTGAATAAATCTCAATGGAATGCGGATAACGTGTGGGTAAAAGGTATGTACTACCGTATTTACTACCAAATCACACTTTGTAATGAGTTCATTTGGCAAGCTCGCGAAGAGAAATTGACTACACGTGGATTCTCTGAAGCGAAAATGGCTGAAATTCGCACATTCCGTGAAGAAGCTCGTTTCTTACGCGCTTTGGCTTACTACCATGCAATGGACTTATTCGGAAATGTACCATTTGTAACGGAAAATGACCGTGTAGGTGCTTTCGAACCAGAACAAATTTTACGTGCCGACTTATTCAAATACATCGAAGATGAATTGAAAGCTGTGGAGACAACGATGTTGGATCCTTCCGCTGTTCCTTATGGTCGTGCTTCCAAATCAGCAGCACAAT
>CALQBB020000240.1 GCA_943328715.2 Polynucleobacter meluiroseus
GAAGAACGTGAGAAACGCGTGAATGAGTTAGAAGATGCCATTCGCAAAAAAGATGCTGGAATTCAATTGTTAAAAGCAAAGGTAGCCAACGCATTGCGTGGATTTGAAAACAAAGGTTTAACTGTTGTTCAGAAAAACGGCAAAATATACGTTAGTTTGGAAGCGAAACTGTTGTTCAAGTCAGGATCAACGTTTGTTGAACCAGAAGGAAGAGATGCCTTGATTCAATTAGGACAAGTTTTAGAAAGTGAGAAGGACTTAGAAATTGTTGTTGAAGGACACACAGATACAGATAAATTATCAAGTCCAAACTCTCCAAAAAACAACTGGGAACTTTCTGTTCTACGCGCTACATCCGTTGTAGAAATTCTATTAGCGAATTCAACGATGTCACCGATTCAGGTAATGGCAGCTGGACGAGGAGAATTTCATCCTGTTGATGTCAACGATAAAGCTAAAAACAGACGCATTGAGGTGATCATTTCACCAAATTTAAACGAGTTGTTCGAGATTATTTCCAACGATTAAACTTTGGTAAATATGGGGTCAAAAGAAAAGAAATTAACTGAAGATTCCTCTGTGTCAGATGTTCGTTGGTACGGGAAATCATCACATCTCCTTTTACTCGCCTTGTTGGTCATCGCGACTTACATCACGTTTTCACCTGGATTTTCTCCGGAAAAACAATTCACCAATTGGGATGACTTAGGGTATGTGGTCAATCAACCATTGATCAAAACGCAAGATGCGGATAGTTCGGCCTTGCTCTGGAAACCAAGTACAGATGTCATGTTGAATTACCATCCAATCACCATGTGGACGCTCGCAAAAAACTACGCCGCCGCTGAATTGGATATTCAACCCTATTTCCAAACGAATTTATTTCTACACTGCTGCAATGCGATTTTAGTCTTCATTTTACTTTTCCATCTTGCGAATGGTTCGACCTTTGTTTCGTTTTTTGGAGCCCTCCTTTTTGCCATTCATCCCATGCACGTGGAAAGTGTTGCATGGATTTCAGAACGAAAAGATGTGCTGTATACCTTTTTCTTCTTACTATCCTTGCTTAGCTACCTTCGCTTTCAAAGAAAACTAAATTATGTTTGGTTAATTATCTGCTTTGGATTATTCATTCTTTCCTGTTTGAGCAAAGCCATGGCCGTTCCACTTCCATTTGTCTTCATTTTACTCGATTACCTAAAGGGACGAAAAATCAATTGGAAATCACTGTTGGAAAAAGTTCCTTTTATTGCCGTTGCCATTTGGTTTGGTTTAAATGCGATAGAGATACAATCCAAAGGAGCCATTACCGATTTTGATTTCTTTACTAGTTGGCAACGCATCATGTTTGCATCATACGGCTTCCTCTCTTATTGGATGAAGTTTTTTGTTCCAGTTGGATTATCCGCATTCTACCCTTATCCAAACTTGGATCGTTTAGATGAACTTCCACTCTATTTTACCTTGGCCCCGTTTGTATTACTCTTGTCCATGGGGGGAATCCTATTCTTTTCTTGGAAAAAGAACCTGGAGACCTTTAAAATAAGTCTTTTTGGTATTGGCTTTTTCTCGTTAATGGTGGCGCTAGTGCTTCAGTTTATCAGTGTGGGTGCTGCGATTACTGCGGACCGATACAGCTACATTCCGTATATTGGAATCAGTATGATGGTCTTGATTCTCATCGAGAAATGGAGTATTTTCCAACATTTCAAAAAATGGATAATCGGTGGAATGATGGTTTTTTCCATAGTTCTCATGTTTGCCTCCTTTGAACGCACCAAAGTTTGGACAAATTCAGGGACACTTTGGAGCGACGTTATTGAAAAATATCCGTTTGTCCTAAAAGAAAATGGTGGAAAAGTAGAAGTCCTTCAAACAGGAGTAGAAGTTGCTTATAAAAACAGAGGGAATTTCTATCGTGAAAACGGAGATTCAACATCCGCAATGAAGGACTATTTAGTACTCGTAAAAGCACGTGTGAAAGATCCATTAATCTATTCGAATGTTGGAAACATGTATGCCTTAATGAATCAGTATGATTCTTCCCTCCAAATGTATACTATGGCACTAGAACGCAATCCAAACACGTTTGACGTTCATTTAAATCGCGGAATTACCTACATTAAAATGTTGGATTACACCAATGCCTTCAAGGACTTCAATCAAGCATTGAAACTTCGTCCTAACGATGTTGGAACCTTAGTGAATCTTTGTGCCGCCTATCTCAACAACAAGAACTATCAAGAATGCATCAATACGAGTTTAACTCTTTTGAAAGTTGCTCCGCAGCGATGGGAAGGACATTTCTATCAAGGAACGGCCTTTGTGAACCAAGGAAAATTCCAACAAGGTGCAGCATCATTAGAAAAGGCTATTGCCTTGAATCAAAATGACCCATATATTTGGTTCAATGCGGGTATTGCACAGCAGCAGATTGGAAATAAAGAAAAAGCGAAAAACTATATTCTGAAAGCTAAATCATTGAATTATCCTGTGACAGATGCCCTATTGAATTCGCTCTAACGAATCACATTGACGTGGCCAGTTACCTCTTCGAAGATGCCCTTGCCGATTTCATAGACAAAATGCCAAGAATATGTGCCAATTTGAACAGGAACACCTTGGTATTTTCCGTCCCATTTGAAGTTTAAATCCGTTGATTCGAAAATTAATTCCCCCCAACGGTCATATAGGTAAAAATGTCCGCTCATGAGTCCGATGAAATTTCCAAAATAGAATTCATTGCAACCATCCTCATCAGGCGTAAAGGAATTCGGGAAATAAATATAACGTTCAGGCAGGACTTGAATCCACTTACTTACACTGTCAACACATCCTTTCTCATCGGTAGCAGTTAAAGTCACCAGATATGCACCAGGTGCCGTGTAAATATGAGTCGGATTTACCAAAAAGGAAGAGGAGGTGCCATCTCCAAAGTCCCAAACATATGCCCACGCATTCTGTGATTGATTTAAAAAGGTAGTGGATAATCCTTGCGTAGGAAACTGGGTCATAATCCAAAAATCAGCGGAAGGTTTAACCACCTGAACAAGGACAACTCCAGTGACAGAAAAGGTTTGACATTCATCAGATACTTGAACAAAATACGAGGTTGTCACCGGCGGATTCACCCAAATACTTGGTGTTGTTTCATTTGTTTGGGTCCATAAATAATAGTAGTTTCCGAAACCACCACTTGCCGAGACC
>CALQBB020000241.1 GCA_943328715.2 Polynucleobacter meluiroseus
CGTCTAGTCCGGCATTGATGGCATGTACGCCACTTTCGACGTAGCTGTTAGCTGTGCGGTGAAGCACTAATTCCCCTCCAACGGCATTTGCGTCTGAAATCACAAAGCCCTTGAAGTTCCATTCCTTTTTTAGTTTCTCGGTTAATAGCCAATTGTTGGAGGAGCAGGCTTGACCGTTAATTGAATTATACGAAGTCATGATGGATCGACTTCCAGCGTCTTTGATGGCACGTTCAAATGGAATAAGGTGTGTGTGTTCCAAGTACGAATTGCTCAGGTGTATTGGGTAACTGTCGCGTCCACCGTCACCAACGTTTGCAATAAAGTGTTTAGGCGTCGTAATGATGCCATTTTCTTCGAAGGCTCGCATGAACGCTACGCCCATTTGTGCGCTTAAGTATGGATCTTCGCCATACGTTTCTTCCGTTCGTCCCCAGCGCACATCTGTCGCTAAATTGATTACTGGAGAAAGTATTTGACGAATGCCGCGTTGTTTGGTTTCGTAGGCAATGTGCAGAGCTGCTTGATGAACAAGTTCGGTATCCCAAGTTGCCGCTAATGCAATCGCTTGCGGAAATGCGCTTGCGCCATTTCGAACGAGTCCGTGCAGTGCTTCGTCAAAAGGAAGCATGGGAATTCCTAGCCTGGTTTCTTCTACACAATATTTCTGGATGGAATTCAGTCGTTCCATTTGAACAGTGGCAGGATGCGTTGTTTGGTAGTGCAGTCCTTGTCCTGCTGCATCTCCAGCCGCTTGTGCACTGACCTGCAGTCCGAATATCCCTTTGGAAAGTTGTCCGTGTAATAAATTGGTGTCCCCAGGAACCATGAACAGCTGATAACATTTTTCCTCCCACGTCATACGGGACAGTAAGTCCTGCACACGAATGGCCGTTTCTTTGCTGGGATCCTTGTAGATTTGAGCCGAAAGAATGGAGGTGAGTCCAATAAAAATAAATAGGTAGAAAGTCCTCATCTTGTTTCAAAGATAAGTTAATTTTGAAAGCTTGTCTTTTGGTTAATTAAGCAGTAATATTTCATTAAAAATACACTAAATGTAAAAAAATGTAAAAATAAGGGTTAATTAAAAAGCTTATTTGTACATTTGTGTAGTTGATAAGGTAAAATAGCGATGATAAGTAACACTATTCCACTCGAAAAAAGAATAGAGCGCCTCCAGTTTGAAAATCCTTGGTGGGTAGGGAATCAGATACAAGATGTCTACAAACAGATGTCCAAACGCTTGTACTTTGATGTTTTTTATCCTTTTGTGACCGATTTAGAGATTAAACGCGCGGTTGTCCTAATGGGACCTCGTCGCGTTGGTAAAACCGTGATGATGTATCATGCAATTCAAGAACTGATCGATCAGCAGGTATCCGCTACGCAAATTATATTCGTTGGGATTGATAATCCGATATACATGCATTTGGGACTAGAGGATCTTCTAGAAATCTCACTGAAGGCACTTGGTAAAAAAGATGCCGTTGGGATGTATGTGTTTTTCGATGAAATTCAATACTTGAAAGATTGGGAGCGGCATTTAAAGGTCTTGGTGGATCGGTATCCGGAAACGAAGTTTATTGTATCCGGTTCCGCAGCTGCGGCCTTGAAACTTCAGAGTACGGAGAGTGGGGCGGGACGATTTACGGAATTCATGTTGCCTCCACTGACGTTTCAGGAATACATTCATTTAAAAGGACTCAATCATTTGATGCACGCAAGTTCCATTGTTTATCACGGAAAAGAAGTGAAATACAGCGGAACCCATGATATTCGCACACTAAACGAGGAGTTTTTTCATTACCTCAATTTCGGAGGATATCCAGAAGTGGTGTTGTCCGAGCGCATTCAAAGTGATCCCGGAAGGTACATAAAAAGCGATATCGTTGACAAGGTTTTGTTGCGCGATTTGCCAAGTTTGTACGGTATTCGTGATGTCCAGGAGTTGAACAGTTTCTTTGGATACCTTGCGTATAATTCAGGAAAGGAATTTTCGTTTGAAAACTTATGTCGGGATAGCGGAATTAAAAAGGATATCATCAAAAAGTACCTTGAGTATTTAGCTGCTGCTTTTTTGATTAAAGTGATACATAAAGTGGATGTTCATGCACGAAAACTGCAGCGTGTGACCACATTTAAAGTGTATTTGACGAATCCTTCCTTGCGGACAGCAATGTTTTCTCCAGTGCGTGAATCGGATGATGAAGCAGGCAACATGGTGGAAACAGCGATCTTTTCACAGTGGATGCACCGGGAAAAGTTGAATTTGAAGTATGCAAGTTGGCGCTTGGGACGTTCGACCGGAGAAGTAGATGTCGTACTCGTCGATACAAAATTCTTTAAACCAAGTCGCTGTGTCGAGGTGAAGTGGAGTAACCGATACTTTTCAAGTCCGAAGGAACTTGGTAGCTTGAAGTATTTTTGCGAGCAAAATAAGTTGACGGCAGCTTTGGTTACAAGTATTGATAAAGAGGGTGTAATTGAAGTAGGAGTGACAAGCATTACCTTTCTTCCCGCAGCGGTGTACGCATATAACATTGGGTCCGTGCGATTCGATGCAATGGATCTTGGTGCAGAAATTCTGTAATCGTTAGCGAATCGTTAATTTCTCCAAAGCTTTGCGGTCGCCATTGAAATCATCTCCATCAACTTTTCCTTCGATCCCTTTCACGTAAATTTCTTCTGTGAATTGATGGAAAGTCCAAGGGATATTCGCTACACGGTGTCGACCAGAATATGCTGCAATCCAGAAGTGATAAGGTTTGAAGTCTTTGGTGTTGAAATAGCGTAGGTAAAAATCTCGGTTCGTATAAATGATTGGTTTAATACCGTAGTGTTTTTCAGCTAATGCCAACCAATTTTTCACCCCGCGAAGTAAGTTGTCTTTTCCAAACCAACTATTTTCTTCCATGTCCAAAACGGGAGGAAGATCTCCTTTGCGCAAGTACACGTGACTCTTGAAAAAGTTGAACTGATTGGTCGAATTTTGACTCGGTCGATAATAATGGTAAACGCCTCTCAAAAATGACTTTCCGCGACTTTCTTCCCAATTCCGGTGGAATTCTCGGTCCAAAATACGCGTGCCATTCGTCGCTCGTATAAAAATAAATTGAATCGGGTGCTTTGAAGTTGCTACGGAATCCCATTCGATGTATCCTTGGTGATGAGAA
>CALQBB020000242.1 GCA_943328715.2 Polynucleobacter meluiroseus
GGATGTTTTTAGAATAAACCGTTGATTTCTGCATCAATCGAATTAATGATTTTACCCAAATCCTCTTGATTGTCAGGGAAACGGTTGTTATCGATGTCGATGATCAATACTTTTCCTTTGTCGTACGTCGAAATCCATGCTTCGTAACGTTCGTTCAAACGCTTTAAATAATCTAAACGAATGCTTTCTTCGTAATCGCGTCCACGTTGTTGGATTTGGCTAACCAAGGTAGGGACGCTTGCACGCAAGTAAATCAACAAGTCTGGAGCAGAAACGAATCCATCCATTAAGTTGAACAACGAAAAGTAATTTTCGAAGTCTCTTGTAGTCATCAAGCCCATGGAATGTAAATTCGGAGCAAAGATGAATGCGTCCTCGTAGATTGTTCTGTCCTGAATAACGGTATGTGCCGTTTCTTTGATCTCTTGAATTTGAGTGAAACGACTGTTCAAATAATAAATTTGTAGGTTAAAAGACCAACGTTGCATGTCGTCGTAGAAATCATTCAAATACGGATTTTGGTCCACATCCTCATAGTGAGTTTCCCAGCCATAATGTTTTGACAATAAGTTTGTTAATGTGGTTTTACCCGATCCGATGTTTCCTGCGATTGCAACGTGCATATTCTGTATTTTAGAAAGGCTAAATTACGATAATTCCTAGGAAGAAAAAAAGGGGAAAGCCTACTATTTGATCGTGAAAAGTGAAATAATTGAGCCATTTTGAATCCCGAGGAGTTCACCTTGAAGGATAAAGGAGGTAATTGGGCCTTCAACCTGCCAATCTGGAATTCTTTGACTCGCTCTCATGTTGACAGGAACGAAGCGAAGAGCTGTCGCGTTGGCGTCCAAACAGACAATTTGTTGGTTCCAAAACCCGAATTGCTGACAGTTTTCGAGGGCATAGGTCCCGCTGAAGTTCAATAGGAAATCATAACGATTCATCATTCCATCTGAGAAAAGAACGTACAAGTGATCTTGGTATTCTTTCATTTCAAGAATCGAATTCCCCTTTGTTTCTACATTCTGAATGGACTGCAGGATTTGGGACTTTTGAAAATCGACTAAATTTAAGGAGGAACGAAACTGGTCAAAAACCCAAATTAAATTCGGGCGATTTGATGCGCAAATGAAGACAACGTTCGAGAATCCTAATTCACTTAAGTCAATGATGTCTCCTTGTTGAGTAAGCGTGTTGTCGACAATGGCAAGGGATTGTTGCACATCCGAAAACAAAAGGATTTTCATCGCGTTTATCGGTGAAATGGATTGAATATTGCCCAGTGACTTGAAGGTTTGATTAAATCTACGTTCTCCGTTAATCGCTTTCTTTTGAATGTTATTCTCCGAAACGACTAACAAGTTGTTTTGTCCATCGATGGTCCAGGTATCAATGGGAGTAGGGGATACGAAGGTTTCCACGAGTGTCAATTGTTGAGCGTAAACAAGTGAACACATCGACCAAATCACGAAAAGCAAACGGAATTTCATAGGGTCAGAGCTAAAATTTCATTCAATAAACGGTCGTCATTCATCAAGCGCGGAACTTTGTGTTGTCCACCTAATTTTCCTTTGGACTTCAACCAAAGATGAAACGTTCCACTCGGGACTGTCGTCAATTTCGGATAGCCAATGTTGATGTTGTCCTTGCGTTTTGCATCGTAGTCTGCATTTTCGGCTTTTAGCAAGTGGTCTAATTCTGCAAGAAACAAGGATTCATCATTTGGTTCTTCCCTGAATTCAATCAGCCAGTGATGTCCGCCAACGACCTTTTCCTCATTAAAATAAGGAGCTGCAGTATAGTCACTGATTTGTGCATTCGTTCGAAGTGCGGCAGTACTAATCGCTTTTTCCGCATGTTCAATGATTAATTTTTCTCCAAACGCATTGATGTAATGAGTGGTTCTTCCGCTGACCACAAATCGAAAGGGATGCAACTGACTAAAGCGAACGGTATCACCGATGATATAGCGCCAAAGTCCTGAAGAGGTTGTAATGACCAACGCGTATTCTTTATCGGTTTCGACATTCTCCAACGTGATAACGGTTTTCGAATCTAATCCCTCAAATTCTGTCATGGGAATGAACTCATAGAAAACCTGTGAATTCGTCAATAACAACAGTTCTTTTGAATCGATTTGATCTTGAAGTCCAAAATATCCTTCGGATGAATTATAGGATTCCACGTAATTCATTGCAGGGATTTGCAGGATATCGTGAAATGCTTCTTGATAAGGTTTGAAGGACATTCCACCATGAATGTAGAGTTCTAAATTCGGCCAAACTTCAACGATGGAATTCTTTCCGGATTTTTCAAGGACCTTTTTCAATAACAAGAGTGTCCAACTGGGAATGCCAGCAATGATGCAAATGTTTTCGTTGAGAACGGATTCCGCCATTCGTTCTAATTTTTCCTCCCAGTTTTCCAAAAGGGCGATGTCCTTCTTTGGCGTTCGTCTTAATTCGGTCCAAGTAGGTAAATGATTGATAATAATCGCGGATAAATCTCCGATGAAAATTCCTTCTTCGGATTGATCGATTTTCCCGCTTCCACCAATAATCAGGTGTTTCGCATTGTATAACTTGCGCTTCGAATGGTTAGCGTAATATTGAGCAAGTAAGTCCTTGCCGTTGGCATAGTGATTTTGTAAAAGGGAATCTTCAGTGATGGGCAAAATCTTTATTCGGTCTGCTGTTGTCCCGGAGGATTTGGCAAACCAACTTGTTTTACCTGGCCACAATTGTGCTTCGGCACCATGAATGGAATCGTCGATGTACGTTTTTAAAGAACCGTAATCGCTCAATGGAACATGTTGCTGAAAAGAATCGATGTCAACTACTTCGGGAAGCCCAATTTTTTGGCCGTAAACTGTTTCCTTTCCCTTTTGGATAAGAAAGTGAAACGTTTTGAATTGATTTGGTATGGGATTTTGGCGGTAATCATTTATACGCGCCATACGTCTTCCAATCAACCAAGAAAATACGGAGTTGAAAGGCATAATTCAACAATGTTGATGAATGGAAAACGAAGTTGATTTTATCCCCAAATAAGGACAGAAATCAGGATAGATAAAGCAATAATCGTATAAATTGTTCCTACTGCTGCAGTCGACCCTTCGAAGAAATTATCTGACATAATGTTTGTTTTAGACTTCAAAAGTAGGA
>CALQBB020000243.1 GCA_943328715.2 Polynucleobacter meluiroseus
GGAAATCATTCGTAAAAGAGCAGATGGTGTCATTGAAACAACCGGTGATTTAATGCACATGCTGAAACGCTTTGCCCCGAAATTTAAGGACCATAAATTTTACGCTCAGGTTTTTCAAGCCATCCGAATTGAGGTTAATCAAGAATTACAAGTACTGGAGGACATGTTGACTCAAGCAGCGGATGTATTAGCTCCGGGTGGAAGGTTGGTAGTGATCTCTTATCATTCCTTAGAGGATCGACCTGTGAAAAATTTCATGAAGCGTGGTTCGTTCTCTGGCGAAATTGAAAAAGACTTTTTTGGAAATGTCCAAAAACCATTAACGGAAATCGTTCGACATCCCATTGTTTCTTCCGATGAGGAGAATGAACGCAATCCAAGAGCACGTAGCGCGAAACTTAGAATTGCTGAGAAGAATGCATGAAGATGAATTGATAACAGGTGCTAAAGCACCAAGGTCGGAAAAGCCGAAAGCTTCGAAAAGCGAAAAACGCAGCTCGAAAGCTTCTGCTTTTACTCAGATTTTGAATGGAGACTTTCTGACCAAGGAGTTTGTCCTGAATAACTTGAATTACATCTTCTTTATCATGTTCCTTTTGATTCTACTTGTAGCGAAAGGATATTACGGGAAGCAAGTGAACAAGGATCTCGATAACGCACAAAAAGAATTAGATCAAAATGCGGCTGAGTACATCGAGGCAAAAGCACGCTTAGAACTCAGAACAAGAAGATACAAACTAGCTGAAAAGTTAGAAAAAAGAGAAATTAAAGAAACGAAAAACGCAACAAAAGTCATTCGCTTGAAACGAAAAGATCATGAGTAAGGACCTGGATAAAAAATTCTTGAAACGTCGTGCCTTTACGGTTTACTTCACCTTCGTGGCGCTGATTTTAGTTGTGCTCTATTCTACGGCTAAACTTCAAATCGAAGGTCGAAGCAGCCTGTTCAATGACGTAGATAAAAAATTACCGGTTCAAATTGTGAAAAGAGTTCCTCGCATGGGTGAAATCTTGGACATGAATGGAATTCCTTTGGTGACTTCTGTGACTTTTTACGATATCCACATGGATCCAACTGTAGTTGATCAGAAATTGTTCGATTCGGATTTAGCTGGGCTCGCAGCTGGATTACATAGAATGTATCCTGATAAGAAAGTACGCGACTATGAAAACGAAATTCGCAGCGCCCGTGAAAATAAGTCTCGTTACCTTTTGATTCGCAAACGTGTGACAAATGATGAGCGTAAAATGCTCAATAAACTTCCGATTTTCAAAGAAGGACAAATGAAGGGTGGAATCATTGATAACGAGGAAACCATTTTACGTAAAAAACCTTACGGAAATATGTTAAGTAGAACACTGGGATACTACAGGTTCGATAAGAAAGAACTAAAAGTAGGAATCGAAGGTGCTTTCTATCATTATTTAAAAGGTGAAGATGGGGAGGAACTAGAACAACGCATTTCTTCTGGATGGAAAAAAACCGGAAAAATCATTAAGGATGCTGTTGAAGGTGCAAATGTGATTACGTCTATCGACAAAGAAATTCAAGAAGTTGCGCATTCCGAATTGGAAAAGCAAATGATCCACATGAATGCGCAAGAAGGCTGTGTAATCGTGATGGATGTGAAAACAGGTTTCGTTCGTGCAATCGCGAATTTATCGAAACAAGAAAAAGGTGGGTATGCGGAATCGTACAACTTCGCCATTGGTAACGCTGAAGTTCCAGGTTCTACGTATAAATTGGCTTCTGTGATGGCTGGACTCGAGGATAATAAGTTCAAAATTACGGACCTGGTTAATGCCAATGGATCTTACTTTATTGCTGGAGCAAAGTTATCTGATTCAAATCATGGAATGGGTTACGGAAGAATTACGATTAAGAAAGCATTCGAGAAATCATCGAATGTAATCGCCCAAATCATGTATCGAGCATACCGTTCGGAACCGCAGAAATTCTTAGATCGCTTGGCTCAGTTTGGACTGACAGAAAAATTAGGCATCGACATCGAGGGAGAGAAAAAACCATTCGTACCACAACTTGGAACAACAGGTTGGTCCGCCATGTCCATTCCATGGATGTCCATTGGATATGAATTGAAACAATCACCACTTCAAACCTTAGCTTTTTATAACGCTGTTGCCAATAACGGAACACTGGTTCGTCCTCAATTCGTTCAACAGATAAAACGATCTGGAAATGTGATTAAAACATTTAAACCGGTGATCATCAAAGATCAAATCTGCTCGAAAAGTACGCTGGCAGTAATGAAGGCTTGCTTAGAAGGAGTGATGACAAATGGAACTGGTCACGATTTGAAAAGTTCATTTTTTACCATTGCTGGTAAAACGGGTACCGCAAAACTTTTAGGAGACAACAAGAAATTTAACGATGAAAAAATGAGTTTTTATCAAGCTTCCTTCGTTGGTTATTTCCCCGCAAATAAGCCGATTTATTCGTGTATCGTGGTTATTTCAAAACCAAAAAGAGAATATTATGGAGCACGTGTTTCCGGAACGGTGTTCGCTGAAATCGCGAATAAAGTATATGCATCAGCACTTCAGTATCACAAAGCAGTGAACTCAAAACGAGCGGTTAAATCTGCAGACCTTCCGAAAGTAAAGGCTGCTTCTAATCGCGACATCACTCAAATTCTAAAGTCCTTTAATCTTCGCTACCAATTAAATGACGACACAGAATGGATTCAGTCTGACACATTGAAAGGTTCAATCCATTTAAATCGTAAAAAAATTCACAAAAAATTAGTCCCTGATGTTTCTGGTCTAACAGCGAAGGATGCCATCTATTTATTGGAGTCCGCAGGAATGATTGTGAGAATGCAAGGGAAAGGAACAGTGAAAAGTCAGTCAATTCAAGCGGGAAATCCTTTGGTGAAAGGACAATTAATTAAAATCACTTTAAACTAATATGAAAACGCTTTCCTCCATTTTACAGCAAACGTCCTTTGAGTTGACTCAAGGTGATTTGGCGATGGAAATTTCTTCTCTGACTTTCGATTCTCGAAAAGCGGAGAAGGGAAGTGTTTTTATTGCCATCGTTGGAACAGTGTCAAATGGACACGATTTTGTGCAAGCTGCATACGAACTTGGTTGTCGTGCCTTTGTGGTCGAGCAAAACGTGAGTCTTCCGTCTGATGCAAC
>CALQBB020000244.1 GCA_943328715.2 Polynucleobacter meluiroseus
GATAAATTCGTGTCGATGTCAGCAGTGATTTCCAACCATTCTGAATCTTGCTTTAAGTCAAGGTTAGATAAAATATCCTCGGCTGCTTCTTGCATTTCTGAAATGACTACCTCAAATTTTTCCAAGCTGGACTTTAACGAGGATTTGTAAAAATCATGCTTTGCAAAAACTTGATGAAAATCTCTTGATTTATCTACCAAGACAAGCATTAAACTTGCTATAACCTTAAAGTTTTTTTCGTTTTCCGAGGAACAATTATGTAAATGTGTGATTTGTTTAAAGGCAGCCTCGTTGATGGAATCACCTAATTTAATCAAGGTTTCAATGTTCTTTTTTACTGTGTTAGACGAATCTAAAAGCTCATTGATATCCTGGAAAATAACGTCAGATTTCTCTTCGTATTTTTGAATTTTCTTACTGATATTGATTGTTGATGTTTCCATGAGTTCCTTTTACAAAATTATCAAATTATCCTCAGTACCAAACGAAGATCATTTCATTTTATTCTGTTTTGTGGAAAATTAAATCAGTCCGCATATCCATATTTGCAATACTGATTCATTCCGACTTGCATCTAACACCTTACGCACATCTGATCTTCATACGTGCAATTTGTTCCTTTTTTCTCCTTTCTATTTTCGAAGGTGTCACGTGTAGGTATCGTTCTAAGTACTCAGCACCCTTGTCACATTCATTCAGTTGGTAATAGATGAAAGCGATGTTCCAAAGATCGTTCGAACCTAATTCCTTTTGTTTGAGGTAAGATGAAATGGACTTCTGTAATAAAATGGAATCTTTATACAGTGGAAATGAACGATAAAACGCCCAACCTAGATCTTGGTAATAAGCATCCATGTTTTTCGTGAATTGGGTTGTATCCAACAACTGCAATTGAAACAATTTGGTGATGATTGTCGCTGAATCTTGAGGTGTGCAACTCAATTTCAATTGTGACTCTCTGTAGACTTTGTAATCATCGGTTCCTGCTTGTTTACAGTCGTTTTTCAAGATCCAAATATCCATTGGCGGCATTAACTGTTTTGCTGGAGTTTCCTTCAAGTAACGATCGAGATACACCATGCCTTGTTCACAGTCTTTTAGTCTGACGAAATGAATTGCTAAATGCCAATAATCAGAATTAATTGGATTTTTGATGCGAAGACCGTGATACGCTGCTTGACGCAAATCGTTCTCATGATTTGAATAAAGCCAATTGGAAGAATAAGCATTCATTAAATCCCGGTGATATAGATCTAAGTTTTTGGTAAATTGAGTGGTATCAAGGGCCAACAATTCATGAAGCACTTTTTGAAAAACCATGGAATCGACCACTTGGCAACTTAATTGCTGATGTTGATTCTGGTAGACCTTGTAATCATCAGTACCCGTTTCATTTTGCGCTTTTACATTACTTAAGTTCAATAAACAACTGAACAATACAAATAAATTGGGACGAATGATGAAAGTCATAAAATTCATTTAAGTAGATGTTATACTTTAAAACTAATCATTTTGAACACACCGTTGAGTAAGGCACTCATACGAACATTTTAAATTTATCTAAATAATTTTTATAAAACTATAATTGGTGGATTTGGCTGACCCAAAAACAAATGGGAACACTTTTTGAAAAAGACCCCGACACGATTGGATTGCACCTCAAAAATATTTTCACAGAACAAGAATTGGATGAAAATTCAACTACCGAGCTTTTCTCGGTAGTTCGGCAAGAAGGGAATAGAAACGTAAAACGAAATATGAAGTTTTACAACCTTGATGCGATTATATCGGTGGGATACCGTGTTAATTCTAAACGAGGAACTCAATTAAGGCAATGGGCTACTCAACGCTTGAAAGATTACCTTTTGAAAGGATATGCTGTCAATAACCGAATGAATCGATTAGAAGATAATTTTGAAAGCCTAAAAAAAAAGTAGATCAAATTGATTTACAAATCAACACTAAACTTATCCCAAATCAAGGCGTTTTCTTTGAAGGACAAGTATTTGACGCATACGAATTAACCTCGCGAATAATACGTTCTGCGAAAAAAAACATTATGTTAATTGACAATTACATTGATGAAAGTACCTTTTTGCATTTGTCTAAAAAAGAAAAGAATGTTTCTGTAACCTTGCTTACGAAAAGCCATACCAAACAACTAGACTTAGACTTGAAAAAAGCGAATGAGCAATACGGAGGTTTTGAATTGAAACCATTTAGCAAAAGTCACGACCGTTTTTTAATCATTGACCAAAACGAAGTCTATCATTTGGGAGCATCATTAAAAGATTTGGGTAAAAAATGGTTTGCTTTCTCCAAATTGGATAAACTTTCCATTGAAAATATTTTGATCTCAATTTCGGAATGAATCTAAAACAAGTCGATCACAATTCTAACAATCAAATCCATCCATTAACGTCTCACTGACCGAAACTCCTGAAACAATTCTTCAGCCGCTTGGTAGGCTAACATTTCCCCCGTATTTCAACTTAGATTCCGTTTCGTGATATTTCGCAAACCTGTTTCATTTTGCGCTTCTACAGTACTCTTGCCGAATAAACAACTGAACAAACCAATAAAAGGGGACGAATGATTAAAGTGACAACTTTCATTCAATTAGATTTTATAGTTTAAAAATAACCATTTTTGAAGATAATTAACTCTCCTTTCAATGAACGCTCATTAAGTCATTAGTAAATTACACCCTCCCATTTCCTTCATTTTTTTTATGATCTGATTGCACATTAGTAATTTAACATTAATTTTAGTTAAGAATTTATTTCTTTTCTCATGCAAAACTAAAGCTACATGGCTATTTCCTTGTTGTTTTTTCTATTGTTTTCCACGAGAAACGAATTAGGATTTACGGAAACTTTTGTGATTCAATATAGACAAAACTCTTTCAAATAATAGACAACACTGATTTATCAAACTACATTATGAAAAAATACTATTTAACAATAACATTAACATTCTTAACAAATTCTCTTCTTGCTTCAATCATTTACGTGAATAAAAATGCCACAGGAAGTAATAATGGAAGTAGTTGGCAAAATGCCTATACAGATTTACAACTTGGCATTGCACAGTCTATGTTTGGGGATGAAATATGGGTTGCCGCAGCTGTTTATAAACCAACAACAGGC
>CALQBB020000245.1 GCA_943328715.2 Polynucleobacter meluiroseus
ACCTTTCGAACAAAACCACAATCCATTTATCGACCAAGAACACAACCTCGAATTCGATTATTTCTTCGTCCGAAAGGTGATTTTTGTAAAATATTCTCAAGCATTTGTCATTTTACCCGGTGGCTTTGGAACGCTCGATGAGTTTTTTGAAGCAATGACCTTAATTCAAACAAAAAAAATCACCAAAAGACCGATTGTTTTGGTTGGAACATCCTATTGGATTGGCCTGTTGAAATGGGTAGAAGAAACCATGTTGTGGAAAGAAAAAAACATTTCTCCGGATGATTTAGACTTATATAAATTGGTCGATACAGCGGATGAAGCGGTTGAATACATTGAAGATTTCTACCGATCCCACGCACTATCTCCAAATTTCTGATAATTTAACGAAAAGGAAAGATTAACTTTGACTATTGAAAACTGAAAAACTGTGTTCCAGAAAATTAAAAATTTTATTCTAACAAAACACTTCCTCAAACATATTGGATTGGTGATTTTGTTTTATTTAGTCCTTGTTTTTGCGACAGTAATCTATTTAGATTTAGCGACAAATCACGGTGAAAAAATCGCTGTTCCCAACTTTGTGGGGATGAACGGCGAAGAAGCGAAAAAGAAAATCGAAGAGCTCGACTTGCAATATCAAATCCTTGATAGCATTTACAACCCGAAAATGCCGGAGGGAACCGTACTAGAACAATTGGTTGAACCAACAGGTATTTCGGGAGTCCATGTGAAATCAGGACGCATCATTGGACTTCGTTTAACGAAGAAGAATCAAATGGTCGAAATGCCAAGTTTGGTGCACAAACAATTGCAGTTCGCCGAAAGTATTCTCGAACAACGTGGACTAAGATTCAGCATACAATACAAACCTACAAGTGAAGCAAACGGGTCCGTATTAGACCAACTATACCGCGGAAGAAGAATCAAAGAAGGAGAGCGTCTTCCAATCGGAGCAGTGGTTACGTTAGTTGTTGGTCAAAATGATCAAGGTGAGCCAATTACGATTCCAAATCTTGTTGGACTCACAATGGCAGATGCACGATTCATTATGGATACATTAGGGGTTACTTCCTACAACTTTGTTTGTCCGGATTGTAGTACTTCACAAGACTCATTGGCTGCGATTATCTTTAGTCAAACGCCAGAATTTATTGACGGTTCAACGGTGTTTAAATCGACGCAATTTACCCTTTCCATGAAACGAAATTTTTCAGATATCGAAAACCCTGAATAACATGAAACTGTTTCTTATCTTTTGTTTGTTCACCATCACTTCTTTTGCACAACAAATGGAGGTGGGTCCTATAACACGCAATGTTCATCTTCCAGAAAAACCTTCCATCTTAAAATCTGGGAATGGAAATATAGACAGTACGTTCATCTATGTGCCTGACACACTGAATTTGCCATTTTATGATGATTTTTCCTCAAATAAATTCCAAGTTTACACTGCGCAATTTAATGATCCGGGGGTAACCAGTCAACTTTATTACCACTTGCTAAATTCAGCTACGATGCTTCCCTTTAGTTCAACGGCAAGTTTTACGAATGGTGCAACCTTCAAACGAACGTATGATAGCACAACCGATACGTTTATTGATAGCGTTTTCGCAACCACATCTGTAAAAGTGGGTGATTTCTCCGCATATCCAGTTAATTATCAGACTGAAGATTTATATCCACCCTATTACATTTATGATACAGTAGGTGTTCCAGATGTGAGAGATACCATTTGGGTAACGAATCCTACGTACCTTCAAGATTCAGCGCGTGTCTTTTTTTCCACTTTGGCAGATCCAAACGCACATTGGTTGGATCACCAAGCATACTTAAACGAACGATTTGGATTCAATCCTAGGTCGTTGGGAGTCGTTACCTTTGACGGACTAGATGAATTCGGTTATCCTTACCAAATTGGAACAGCGATCACGAACTACGCAGATCGTTTAACGAGTAAACCATTGAATTTAGGTAGTTTAACCGCTGCTGATTCCGTTTACCTTTCATTTCTTGTGCAGCCTGAAGGACTGGGCGACATACCAGAAACGGGAGATTCATTGGTCTTGGAATTATACGCTAAGGATTTGGATCAATGGTTCAGGGTTTGGTCGATTAACGGTGACACAACCTATGCATTTAAACCGGTTCATGTCTCAGTTAAAGACGCGAAGTACTTCAAAAAAGGATTTCAGTTTAGGTTTAAAAATTACGGTTCATTAGCTGGAGCGTTAGATCATTTTCACATTGACTACGTTCACCTGCGTACACAATCTTTTATGGCAGATACCTTGTTTAAAGATTTTGCCATGGTATATCCGCTAAACACGTTGCTGAAAACATACACATCTGTTCCTTGGGATCATTACAAGCAGACATCCCAAAACAAGATGAGTGACGCGGTAAAGGTTATGGTGCATAATGGGAGTCCAAACCCAGAAAATTACCAAAATGGAACAATTGTTTTCGGACAGGGGGCAACCAATTATGGTAATTTCACCCTTCAAGGCTTCACTTTAGCTGAACAACAAATTAATTACGCACCAGGAACCACGCACACTTCTTTCCATGATTTATCATCAGGTTCGGAATTCCCCAAAAATTTATCAGGTAATGAGCAATCATTTGAAGTAACAACGACTGTATCTGCTCAATTCCCAAATGACGTGAACAATGACCAGTCAACGTTTATCCAACACTTTTACAATTATTATAGTTACGATGATGGAAGTGCGGAAGCGGCTTTTGGACCAACAGGTGTACAATCGAGACTTGCCATTTCCTATGAAGCATATGAGCCTGATTCCTTAATTGGAATCGCGATGCACTTTGTTCCTTCGGTGACGGATGTGAGTAACAAGTTGTTTTTAATGACTGTTTGGGCTGATGATGGAACAGGGAATCCGGGACAGGTGTTGTATGAAGACGATGTGTTCAATACGAGAAGTCCAATTTATGGTTCGAATCAAAACATGTTCATCAAGTATTATTTCCCTGATACCATGAAAGTTGCTGTTCCAACCAAATTTTTTGTTGGCTGGAGACAATTAGATCAACAAAGATTAAACCTAGGCTTGGATAGAAACATCGATCATTCGGATAAAATAAAATTCAGTGTTGATGGTGGTGGATCTTGGATGTCCTCTCC
>CALQBB020000246.1 GCA_943328715.2 Polynucleobacter meluiroseus
CGCATTTAAACTGAACCATGATTAGAAGACCAAATTCACCAGAAGAGTGGGATTCGTATTTCAACCTTCGCTACGAAGTGTTGAGAGCTCCTTGGAATCAAGCGAGAGGATCCGAGCGGAATGAAGGAGATGCGTCAGCCGAACATTTTGCGTTTTTTGAAAATGAACAAATCATCGGTGTTGGACGCCTAGACTTCACTGAAAATCTGGGGAGTCAAATTCGATTTATGGCAGTGAACGAAAGACACCAAGGAAAAGGGATTGGAAGGCAACTGATGGAACACATGGAAGAAATCGCCCGAAACAAAGGTTGCAAGGAAACCATTCTACACGCACGAGAAATCGCCCTCCCGTTTTATGAAAAATTAGGATACCGCAGCATCGAAGAGTCACATTTGCTGTTTGGTGAAATCCAACATTATTTAATGAATAAACATTATGAGCATATCAGCTGAAAATTCATTCGTACTTGACGAGTTCTATGATATTATCACCCCGAACAAAATCACTTTATTTGATCGAATTGCTGCAGAGCGCACACGTTATTTAACGATTGCACTTGAAAACATTTACCAAGAACATAATGCCTCGGCTGTTTTGAGAACCTGTGATTGTTTTGGGATTCAAGACTTACATGTCATTGAAAAGGATAATCAGTATCAAATTCAGCGTGATATCGCACTTGGATCGGGACGCTGGGTTGATATTCATAATTTCAGTGATGAAATTGGTCCGACAACCAACTGCATTCGCACATTGAAAGAACAAGGGTACCAAATTGTAGCTACGACACCTCACACAGATGCATATACCGTTCATGACTTACCGATTGACAAACCACTTGCCTTCTTTTTTGGAACGGAGCGAAATGGATTGAGTGACGAAGTCATGGAAGCGGCTGATTTACACGTGCGCATTCCGATGTATGGATTTACAGAAAGTTTTAATATTTCCGTGTCCGTTGCGGTTTTGCTCCAAACAATTCGTCAACGACTTGAAATTAGTCAACACAGATGGAAACTGACAGATACAGAACAAATTGCACTAAAAATTCAATGGTGTGAGAAAATACTTAACGGCGGAGAAGCACTTAGCAAAGAATTCCGTGCGAGGTATCAAAAAGATTGATAAATTTGTGTAGTTATTGAACAAGATAAACAATTATATTATGGGAAGAGGTGATAAAAAAACCGCAAAGGGTAAACGTACGATGGGCTCGTATGGTATAACCAGAAAACGCAAAGAGGAAAAAGTAGTTATCGTTCCTAAAGCGAAAAAAGAAAAAAAGGCTGTAACTGAAACTGCTAAACCAGCAGCAAAAAAACCGGCAGCGAAGAAAACCGCAACCGCAAAATCTGAATAAAAAAAAGCTGTCATTGACAGCTTTTTTTTTAACAAAATCCTACATTAATTCACATTCTAGATGCTATGTAAAAAGTATTCATGAATTTTGACTCAAATTAATCAACAATGAAACATAATTTCGGAGCAGGACCCTGCATTTTACCACAAGAAGTATTTCAACAAGCGGCAAATGCTGTGTTGGATTTTAATGGACTTTCCATCCTAGAAGTATCTCATCGCCACAAGGATTTCGTTGCGGTGATGGATGAAGCCATTGATCTAGTGAAAAAAGCATTGAATGTTCCTGCGGGATATTCTGTTGCATTCCTTCAAGGTGGAGCGACATTAGGATTTACCATCGTCGCTTTGAACATGATGCGCGACACCAAGAAAGCTGGATACATCAATACAGGTACATGGGCGTCTGGAGCAATCAAGGAAGCGAAAAAAGTGGGTGTTGATGTGAACGTATTTGCATCCTCAGAAGATAAAAACTTCACGTATATCCCAAAAGGATACGCCGTGCCAACGGATGTTGATTACATTCACTTTACCTCTAATAACACGATTTACGGAACACAATTCAAAGATATTCCTAAAACGGATTTACCCTTGGTGTGCGACATGTCTTCTGATATTTTCTCCAAAGAAATCAATGTAGCTGATTACGACATCATCTATGCTGGCGCTCAAAAAAATCTTGGTCCAGCTGGTGCAACGTTGTACATCGTGAAAGATGAAATATTAGGGAAATCTACTTCACCTTTTATGCCGACGTATTTGGACTTAAAACAACAAGTGGAAAAAGAGTCCATGTTAAATACTCCTCCAGTATTTTCGGTTTATGTTGCCATGTTGAACTTACGCAATTTAATAGCAAATGGCGGAGTAAAAGCAATGGAAGAACGCAACAACGCTAAAGCAGCATTGCTTTACAAAGAAATTGATGAGAATCCTGCCTTCAGAGGCGCAGTGGAAGTCGAAGATCGTTCCAATATGAACGTGACATTCTTGTTGAACGACGAAAGTCGAACAGAAGAATTTGATACCATGTGGAAAGCGGCTGGAATCGTTGGTTTACCTGGACACCGTTCTGTTGGTGGATACCGAGCTTCTATTTATAACGCATTACCTATCGAAAGCATTCAAGTTTTGGTGGATGTTATGCGCGCATTCAACCAACATTAATTTACAAAAAACACCACATGAAAATACTTGCAAACGACGGAATTTCCGATTTAGGAAAACAGCTAATTGAAGCTGCTGGACACATTGTTATTACAGAAAAAGTAGCACAGGACCAATTAGCAGCAGCAGTGAATGAGCAAGGAATTGAAGCGATTTTAGTGCGCAGTGCAACAACCGTTCGCAAAGAAGTCATCGACGCTTGTCCAAATGTAAAAATCATTGGTCGTGGCGGTGTTGGAATGGATAACATCGACGTAGACTATGCAAGAAGCAAAGGGATTCACGTGATCAACACACCTGCTTCTTCATCTCAATCCGTTGCAGAATTAGTGATGGGACAATTGTTCTCCCTTTCTCGTTTCCTTCATGATTCATTCAAAAACATGGAGTCCGGTGATTTCTCCACCTTGAAAAAGAACTACGCTAAAGGCGTGGAACTTCGTGGGAAAACATTGGGAATCATTGGCTTTGGAAGAATTGGTCAAAGTTTGGCATCCTATGCACTTGGTGTTGGAATGAAAGTTATTGCGATTGACAACAAGAGCCAAGAGGTACAAGTCAAGGTGACTGTTGGAACTCAAGACGTACATGTTCCAATCAAAAC
>CALQBB020000247.1 GCA_943328715.2 Polynucleobacter meluiroseus
CCTTTTCGTACATGAGGGTTCGAATATCCCTAACCACCCTTGCGCGCAATTCTGATTGAAACCAAACGGCAAAGTAACGGGACAGGTTTTTAAAGAAAAAAGCACCAAAAACCATCAAGCAAACGGTAATCAAAGCGCGTTTTGGATCCGAAACGACCATATGGTGCATTTCGTAGTTATATAGATCAACCCAATAGGACGGAAGTTTTCCGATATCCCCTGAATAATGCGGGGCAACAACGGTCGTTTTTAATTCCTTCGAGCTAAAAATAAGCTGTAGAAACGGAATAAATAAAACGAGAGAAAGAAGGTTAAAAAGGGTAAACAATAAATTTCCAATGATCGTCAATAAAGCGAGCATGCGGTATTTAAAGGCAAAATGAAAAATTTCCCAAAAGGTTCTCATGGAGCAAAGATACGCAATCCTTTTTCTCCACACATACCACAATAATCCACCGTGATTATTTGTGTACTTTTGCTTATCCTGTTTTATCTAGACCGTTCATGAAATTCAGTGTTTCGATTGTTATTCCAAATTACAATGGCCAGCAGCTTTTGGTGGACACCATTCAGTCTGCACATGCAGCGCTGGTATCAAGTGGCATAAGTGATTTTGAAATCATCATTTCAGAT
Organism: Polynucleobacter meluiroseus; assembly: GCA_943328715.2. Classification (GTDB taxonomy): domain Bacteria; phylum Bacteroidota; class Bacteroidia; order Flavobacteriales_D; family Crocinitomicaceae; genus UBA952. The sequence continues at coordinate 634 of CALQBB020000247.1, forward strand.
GATGCATCGACAGACGATTCCGTGAATGTTATTACACGGGATTTTCCGGATGTTATTCTTGTTAAGAGCGACGTAAACACGGGATTTGCTGGAAACATGAATAGAGGAATAAAACGGGCAAGTAAGGATTTGGTTTGTTTTTTAAATTCCGATGTGCATTTAACTAGCAGCTACTTCGCCTCCCAATTACCCCTGTTTGAAAACGATGAGACTTTTGGTGTAATGGGCGCCATTTTTGATCAAGAAACAAACGAAGCGCAAGACGGCGCAAAAAACCCAACTATTCGGTTCTTACGGATTGAAAGCAACAAAAACACTTTTTCAAGCACGGAACTATTGCCGACAATGTTTTTATCCGGGGCCAACGCCTTAGTTCGCAGAGCATACCTTCTTCAATTGGGTGGATTTTGCGAATTGTACAATCCATATTATTCAGAAGATGTCGATTTAGGACTCCAAGCTTGGCGTCGTGGATGGAAACTTTATTTTCAACCGTTGGCGATTTGTCACCACGCACAATCCTCTACCATAAAAAAACTACCTAGTCAGCGGGTGAGAATGATTGCCAAACGAAACAAACACTTTTTACATTTCTTACACCTTCCTCCTGTATTAAATTGGATGTATTTAATCAGCGTCCTTTTCAATGCTCTCGGACAACTGCTTATTGGAAACACGCTTCACGTCAACGCTGTTATCGCTGTTTTTAAAAACGTAAAAAAGTTACAAAAGGAGCGAAAACAGAGATGCGAAAAAGCAAACGGAAGAACGCTGTTGAGCATTTTTCAAGTGAAACAAGTGATCTTGGACATGACTCAAATTAAATCATAGGATGCAAATCCTTCTTAATTTTATAACTTTGACGCATGAGTTCAATACGACAAAATAAAATCGAAGCTGTTATTCAAGCTGAATTATCTACTTTTTTTCAACGCAATGCAGGTGAAATTTGCTTGGGATCCATGGTGACTGTTACCGTGGTAAGGGTCACATCAGACTTATCTTTAGCTCGTTGTTTCCTAAGTGTTTTTGCTGGTCCAGATAAAAACGAGGTGTTGGAAAACATTCGTGCTAATCAAGGAAAAATTAGACGTGAAGTAGGAAATCGCTTGAAAAACCTTCGCAAAATTCCAGATTTGGTTTTTCACATTGATGATTCGTTGGATTATGCCATGAAAATTGATGAGTTACTGAAAAAGAAGTGATAAACACTCCATTATACATAGCAAAAAGGTATTTGTGGTCGAGAGGAAAACGAAACATCGTCACACTCATCAGTCGGATTTCTCTTTTTGGTGTAATGATTATCACAGCGGCGTTAGTCGTTTTACTCTCCGCGTTTAATGGAATCGAGAAGATGATCGAACAACTGTACAGTGAGTTCGACCCACCAATTACCATTCAACACACGCAACGAAAAACGTTTTTCGAAAACGAGATCGACTTTCGTAAAATCAAGTCTATACCCGGAATCAAAAGTGTCTCCAGGCAAATTGAGGAAATCATCGTGCTTAGAAATGAGCAAAAGTGGATCAATGCAAAACTATACGGAGTAGAGGAATCCTTTCTTTCGGATTGCCATATTCAAAAGCATTTATTAGGTGGAATCGGACAACATGCCTATTCTGATGGACGATTCGCTTTTGTTGGAGCAGAGTTAATGCAAAATTTAAAGGTCAGTATTGGACCTGATCATTCCGATGAAATACTGATATACGCTCCAAAACGAAACGTAAAAATTCGTCTTGGAAAAGCGCCTTTTCACTCGGCGCGTTTGTCGGTGGACGGCGCTGTTAATTTCAACCAGGAAGTGAACGCAAGTGCGCTCATGTGGGACTTTCAGTCTGCTTCAGAATTACTTGGTTACGACCACGAAATCAGCAAATTATACATTTCATTAGAGCCGGGTTACGACGCGCAAGAGGTAAAGGAGCAAATTCAAAACACCATTCAAAACACCTCCTTCCAAGTTCGAACGAATTTGGAGAAAAATGAATTGATTTTTCGAACGAGCAAATCGGAACGATTGGTTGTCTTTATCATCCTTTTGTTCGTTTTTGTGCTGGCAGCATTTAACCTCATTGCTTCATTAACAATGCTTTATGTGGAGAAAAAGGAAAGCGTTCAATTGTTAAGCGCCATTGGAATGAGTAAAAATGATGTGTTTAAGGTGTTTTTTTACGAGGGATTATTGATCTCCGGCTGGGGCATTTTTCTTGGTTTAATTTTGGGTTATGCAATTTGCATTCTTCAGTTAACGAGCGAATTTTTAATTATACCAGGAGCAAATATTCCTTTTCCCATCGTGTTCACTTTCTCCGATTTCGGCCTCATCTTAGGCTCGGTTTCCATCCTTAGTTTTGTCTTTTCTTACTTCCCTGTTCGATTAATTGTAAAAAGCGCATAAAACAATCTTCGTTTTTATTCTAGTAAATTCAAATAAAATCGTGTATATTTGCGCCCGAATTCAAAAAGGCTTATAATGTCATCA
>CALQBB020000248.1 GCA_943328715.2 Polynucleobacter meluiroseus
ACGAAGACGCCGAATGAGTGAATGGTTGAAAAAATACCGTGAAAATCATGCGGATTTCGACAAAGGTGAATCGTTGACAGATCTTGGTTCGAATCCATTTACCGCCTTTTCTCGCTGGTTCGATGAAGCCGTGCAGAACGGAGAAGTGGAAGCGAATGCGTTTGTCCTCAGCACCGCCACTGCGGAGGAAGGAGTGAGCTCGCGCATCGTTTATTTGAAAGAAATGAAGGATGAACGTTTTGTCTTTTACACGAATTACTTGAGTCAAAAGGGCCGACAAATGGCGGCGCATCCCCATGTTTCTATGTTGTTTTTTTGGCCTGTATTACAACGTCAATTGCGCATCGAAGGTACGGTTGAGAAAGTTTCGGAGGATGTAAGCGACGCCTATTTTGCTTCGCGTCCAAGGGAAAGTCAACTGGGTGCTTGGGCATCCCAACAATCGAGTGAATTGGCACAAAGCGAAGACTTAATCGCTGCATTCGAGAAATACGACCGTCAATTTCCAAACGAGGTCCCGCGTCCACCACATTGGGGAGGATATGCGATTCAAGCAACAAGCATCGAATTTTGGCAGGGACGTCCATCGCGCTTGCACGACCGTGTGGTGTTTCAAGTTCATGAGAATACCTGGAAACAAATCCGTAAAAATCCATAATGCGAAAATTTCAACCCACGTGTCACGTTTTGTCGAATGGAATCCGAGTGGTTCACTTGCAGGTTCCCAATCAAGTGGCGCATTTAGGCTTTTTCTTTTCGGCTGGATCACGCTACGAACAAGCCCACGAAGTTGGACTAGCACATTTCCTTGAACATTGTTTGTTTAAAGGAACGAAGACTCGCAATGCATTGCACATCCTCTCACGGATTGATGCGGTTGGTGGAGAATTAAATGCCTACACGGCGAAAGAAGAACTGTGCTTGCACGCTTCGTTTTCCAAAGAACACACGAAAAGAGCCTTGGAATTGTTAGCGGATATTTCCATTAACTCCACTTTTCCTGAAAAAGAAATTGAGAAAGAAAAGGAAGTGATTTTAGATGAAATCAACTCCTATTTAGATAGTCCTAGCGACAAAATATTCGATGATTTCGAAGAACATTTGTTCAAAAATCACCCACTTGGAAACAACATTTTGGGAACGAAAGAAAGCGTTTCTAGTTTTACCCAAGCGGATTTACAACGCTACGTGAATGCGTATTTCACCGCTGATAACATGGTGGTTTCATACGTGGGAAACATGCCTTTCAAGAAATTGGAACCTCTGATGGAAGCGACCTTGAGTCACATGCCGTTAACGGCTCCACGCACGGATTTCTTGTCCTTTACTTCCTATTCGCCCTTTCAAATCAACGTGAAAGAAGCAAATTACCAAGCGCATGCCGTTCTAGGTGGAATCGCACCAAGTTACAAAGATGATGACCGCATGGCGATGTCCTTGCTGATTAACATTCTTGGCGGACCCGCACTGAATTCCAAGTTGAATTTGTCGGTACGCGAGAAATATGGTTTGGCGTACACAGTGGAAGCGAGTTATTCTTCCTTCGTGGATTCTGGATTCTGGCAAATCTATTTCGGTTGCGAGGACAAAAACATCAACCGTACCTTGGACTTAATTGACAAAGAATTGGTGAAATTTCGATCCAAGGAATTGAGTTCGCTGCAATTAACGCGTGCGAAGCAACAGTTCAAAGGTCAAATGGCTTTGGGAATGGATGTCAATGCCGGACTCATGCAAGGACTTGGGAAAAGCATGTTGGCGTTTAATCAAATTGATACGATTCAAGAAATTCACCAAGGAATTGATAAAATCACGGGAGCAGATATCTTGCGCTTAACGAATGAATACTTGGCAAAGGATGCGATTTCTTCCTTGATCTTTGGCGTAGAACAGGATTAACGTCCGCCGAAAATCGAACTTCCCACACGAATCATGGTACTTCCTTCTTCGATGGCGATTTGATAATCTCCGGACATGCCCATGGAAATTTCTTTGAAATAAGCGTTATCTTGGAAGTTACTTGCTTTCAATTGATCAAAAATGCCTTTGAGCGACTGGAATTCACGGTGAACTTGTTGTTCGTCGTCTACAAACGAAGCCATTCCCATGACGCCCACCACACGAATGTTTTGACAGGATTGAAATGCCTCACTTTCGATTAATTCCTGTGCTTCTTCCAATGAAAGTCCGAACTTGGTTTCTTCTTGTGCGATGTGAAATTGCAAAAGCACATCAATGCTTCGCTCGTTTTTTTCTCCTTGTTTATTGATTTCCACCAAGAGTTTCAAGCTGTCCACTGCGTGAATCAAGTGAACAAAAGGAGCAATGTACTTGACTTTGTTGGTTTGCAAGTGTCCGATGAGGTGCCAGTGAATGTCCTTTGGCAGCACTTCGGCTTTATCGACCAACTCTTGTACTTTGTTTTCTCCGAATGCACGTTGTCCAGCGTCATAGGCTTCTTGTAAATCGCTAACAGGTTTCGTTTTGGAAACAGCGATTAACGCAACGGTTTCTGGAAGTGTGGCTGTGATTTCGTTTATTCGTTCAGCAATCATGCGTGCAATTGATAAATGGTGAGTCCACTGCGTAATTTCGGTTCCACCCACGTAGATTTTGGCGGCATGTTCATTCCGGCATCCGCTACTTCTTTGACTTGGTCAATGGTTGCGGGATGTAGGATAAATCCAACCTCGAACTTTCCGGAGTTGATTTTATCTTCAATGGAAGACAAGGACTCATTTCCGGGAACGAATTCCACTTGATTGCTCGTTTTTAGGTCAACGATGCCCAACAAGGGTTTTAAAATTAAATCACTTAAAATAAAGGAATCCAATTGTTCGACTGGATTCGATTCATTGATGTACGAATGATTTGGTTCGAAAAGGTACCAGTCATTTCCCATGCAAATGGTGAATTGATGTTCCTTCTCTGGTTCTGCTGCACCAGGAATGGCTTTCATGCTTCCGAGTTCACTCATGGCAGCAACGAATTCATCTTTCGTAAATCCATTCAAACTTTTCAATAAGCGGTGGAAAGCCAATATTTTCACTTGATCTTTCGCCACGTTGTAACTTAAAAAGTTTCCCGTTTCCGCAGTTGCT
>CALQBB020000249.1 GCA_943328715.2 Polynucleobacter meluiroseus
GGCCTTGATGTTTGTGACTGGATATTGAAACGTAAGGTTCTTGAATTCAACGCTGCCTTGAAAATCGAAGGGACTCGTAACGGTATTTTCAATTGTCGGTTTTGTCAATAAAAATTCGTTGATGCGTTTCTGTGAGGCCGACGCGCGTTGAATGATGCTGGAAACCCATCCCAAACTGGCAAAGGGCCAAGTTAGACTATTGACGAACATGATAAAGGCAACGATGCTTCCAATGGTAATGCGTTCTGCTTTCGGTCCAGTGAAAGATAAAATTCCACCATAATAAACCGCAATCAAAACGCTGATGCCAATTAAAAACATAATGGTTGGAATGAAAAATGCATTTACAAGAACCAAGCGCATGCTTTGTTTTTTGTAATTCTCCGCACTTTGACCTAGTTTTTCTTCGGTCTCTTTTTCACGGTTGTAGGCTTTGATGATGCGAATACCAGAGAAGGTTTCTTGCGCCAAAGTGGATAAAAGCGATTGTTCTTTTTGTACCAGTGCACTCATGGCGTTCATGCGCGAAGAAACACGGTATATCAATATGGACATTATTGGAAGTGGAATCAACACGCAGAGCGTTAACGATGGACTGATTCGAATCATCTGAGTAACGATCAAGGTGAAAGCGATGATCAAGTTGATGATGTACATGATTCCTGGTCCAAGGTACATGCGCACCAATCCTACGTCCTCTGAAATACGGTTCATTAAATCCCCGGTTGCATTACGTTTAAAGAATCCTTGATCCAGCGTTTGGTAATGCGTGTAGATTTCATTTTTCAGGTCGAATTCGATATACCTCGACATCACAATGATGGTTTGACGCATCAAAAACAAAAAGAATCCTTTCGCCAATGACAAGATCATGTAGAATCCACCTAACTGAAGGGCTAACCAAAGAAAATCGTTGGGCTTGGATTCCGTGAAATTTGCTTGAAATTGATCAATGGCATTCTTAAAGTAAATCGGCATTTGAACCCCGTAATAATTACTCACAACGGTAAAAATAATTCCCAACAGCAAGCGCCATTTATATTTTAGGAAATATTTATTTAAGTATTGAAGGGACTTCATGTTTTATTTTCTAATTTTGCCAGCGTTGAATAGCGTTACAAAAGTAACCATTCATCTGATTAGTTAACGAACTCAAGCAAAAACATGTCTGATTTGACAGTTACTTCCTTAACAGATTTGAATTCAAATCCTGTTATCCAACAAATGTCCACTTTAGGACACGAACAAATCCTATTTTGTAATGATCACGCTACTGGATTAAAAGCTATCATCGCTGTGCATAACACGGTTTTGGGTCCTGCCTTAGGTGGAACGCGCATGTGGATGTACAATAATGAAATGGAAGCGTTGAACGACGTTCTTCGTTTGTCTCGTGGAATGACGTATAAAAATGCCATTTCGGGATTAAACCTTGGTGGAGGGAAGGCAGTGATTATCGGGGATTCAAAAACCCAAAAATCGGAGGCACTTTTCCGTCGTTTTGGTCAATTTGTCAATGGACTTGCAGGTAAATACATCACAGCGGAAGATGTGGGAATTTCTCCATCGGATATGCAGTGGGTAAGTGAGGAAACAAACTACGTCGTTGGTTTACCTGGAAAAAGTGGTGACCCATCTCCTGTTACTGCCTTCGGTGTGTACATGGGAATGAAAGCTGCGGCGAAAATCCAATATGGTAGTGATGACCTCAGTGGAAAAACAATTGCGGTGCAAGGTGTTGGACACGTAGGTGAATACCTTGTGGAACACTTGACGAAAGAAAATGCGAATGTGTTCATTACCGATATCAATCAAGAAGCATTGAAACGCGTTTCGGAGAAATATGGTGCAACCATCGTTGAACCGAATGCTATTTATGATGTGAAAATGGATATTTACGCTCCTTGTGCACTTGGTGCAACAGTGAACGACGATACATTAGCGCGTTTGTCTTGCTCGGTAATAGCCGGTGCAGCGAACAATCAATTAAAGGACGAGAAAATACATGGATTAGAAGTGATGAAGCGAGGTATCGTTTATGCTCCTGATTTTGCCATCAATGCGGGTGGTGTGATTAACTGTTTCTCCGAAGTGGAAGGATTAACCCTTGATTGGGCACATCAAAAAGCAGAAGAAATTTACGGAACAATCTACAATATTGTGAAACGTTCACAAGACGAAGGTGTTCCTACGTATCAGATTGCGAATAAAATGGCTGAAGAACGTGTTCAGTCCAAAGGAAGTTTGAATCTGTAAAAAACCAGAATGCTTAATAGAAGACACTTACGAATTAAAGTACTCCAAATTCTTTACGCTTTCTTTCAAAGCGAAGAGGAAAGTATCCTCAAAGCTGAAAAGGAATTGCTTTCAGCGGTGGAACGAATGTATGACATGTATTTATTCATGATCATGACGCTACCAGAGTTGAAACGAGCTGGACAAAACCGCATGGAAGAGCATAAAAAGAAAATGCGTCCAACGGAAGAGGACTTAAATCCAAACCTGAAGTTTGTCAATAATAAGTTGATTGAGGCAATCGAAAACTCTTACGAACTGACCAAACTGAGTGAAATTCGCAAAGTCAATTGGTTAGGAGCAGAGAGTCAAGAAATCTTCAGAAAATTATACCTGACAATCCTAGAATCTGAAGTGTACTTCGAACACATGAACAACGATTCTGAAGGATTAGAAGAAGATATGGCTTTTGCTTTGCAATTGTTTAAGGCAGAAATCGCGAATTCTGATTTGATTCAATATTTCTTTGATGAGAAGAGTATCTATTGGGCAGACGATTTAGATCTTTGTTGTTCCATGGCGATGAAAACCATGAAAACTTGGACAGAAGGATCTTCCTTTGAAGTACTTCCTCTGTACAAAGAAAACGACGACGAAAAAGAGTTTATCGTAAATCTTTTGCGTAAAACCATTCAAATGAATGAGGAAAACGAATCTTTAATTGAGGAGTTTGCGCAAAACTGGGAATTGGACCGAATTGCAAAAATGGACATCCTGCTGTTAAAAATGGGATTAACTGAATTGCAAACGTGTAGCAGTATTCCAACGAAGGTGACTTTGAATGAATA
>CALQBB020000250.1 GCA_943328715.2 Polynucleobacter meluiroseus
ATTGCTGTTGTAATCCTCCGAAATGAAGAGGTTTGAAATCGTTTTCGTTGCAATTACACGTCCTTTTTCCACTTTAGGATTCGGGTCAAAGCGATGCCATGTATCGACCTTTGGATTGTAAAACCAGTAGAAGTACCCATCTTTGGAAACGATCATGTCCTGATCCTTATTGAATTCCGGTTCAACCGCAATTTTCCATTGGATGAGGTCCGTTTCCGGTAAGGATTGATTCAGTGGAATGCGGAACAGCGAATCGCTCAGAGAGCAGGAACCATAAACACCTTCCACCTTCAATAGTTCGACTTGGATTTGAAACGGTTTTTTCGCTAACAGAACTTTTTCATCGAGGACAGGAATCTCTTTTCCATCTTGAAGAAAATGAACGCGGTAATCTTGAGCAAATGAAATGCGTGTTTCAAAAAGTATTAAAAGAATAAGAAAGATTGATTTCATCCGTCAAATTTAATAATCCGCACGAATCACAATGGACTTATTCTCGTTTAAATAAATGGAACAAGATTCAAACGATGGTATGGAAAGCATGGGACGAACATTATTTGAGAAGGCAAATTTCTCCGTTGGAATGCCAAAGAAATTCTTATCACATTGGTCGTTATTGTTTTCGTCGAGGTAGATGCAAACCGCATATTTTCCCTTGGGTAAATTGTGGAAGGTAACTGATTCCTCTGATGCATCGACTTTTACGCGCATCATGCGATAGGTTTTCCCTACTTGTGCAAAATATTCAGGGTCTCTAAAGAGTCCGAATTCCACCATGCCTTTTTTGTTCTTTATGCCGTTCACTTTTACCGTTAAATCGTAGGTGTTTGTTTGCGCAACAAGCGAAAGACTCATAAAAAATAGAAAGACCAAAAGTAAACTTCTCATCATGCCTTAAAAATTGGTTTTGAATAAGCGATCCATCCAAGAAAATGTAGAAGCGTAATTCCCCGTTAATTTGGCGTGGTGATCGTCGTGGTTTTTACTCGTGCTAATACCTGGAATGTGGCTAATACCTGGAAGTTTTAAGTCCGAATGAATGTGAATTTCATGCAAATTTCGAAGCGCTCCGAAAATCCAAAAAGAGTAAATATGTACTGGCATAAACAACAGGATGATACCGAATCCAAGGAAAGCGCCCACCATTCCGAGCATCCATTCAAAGGGATGGGCATACAAATATTCCAAAGGGAAAGGTTTGTGAGCGCGATGGTGAATAGCATGCACCTTTTTTAACATGTATTTATTTTCGTGCAGCCAGCGGTGCATGAAATAAAAAAAGACATCGTCAAATACGAAGGCGACGAAAACTTGTAGGACAATCATCCACCAAGCCATTTCCGTTTGTTGAAAGAGGGGATAGCCAATGTACGCGCCCACACCGGAAAGGATTAATAAAATGCTAAAGTTCACTAGGTAGCGCGGCATTCGCTTCGAAAACACACCTTTTTCGTATGGTTTTTTTTGAATTTGAAAGGATGAAAACCAATTCGTTTTCAGGACAATTAAGCTATATACCAATCCGATTGCATTGGTTCCAATTAACAGCAAGATGGTCTTGATCGCTAGTTCCTCACGTGTCATGATCTTAGGGCAAAAATGTTAAACATAAGCGATTCTTCTAGTCCTTGCTCTTGTTCGATGTGTTGCTGTGTAAATCCTTTTTCCGTCAACAGGGACTGCATTTGTTTGACGCGTCCATCTTGGTCATGGACTTCAATCACCATGGAAGAAATGATGGGCCAATGTTCGTTTTCAATTCCTTGAAGCACGTCCCATTCGGCTCCTTCACAGTCAATTTTAAGCAGATCTATTTTCGGGATGTTTTTCTCGCGTATCAGACTCGATAAAGTACGTAATTGACAGTCAACCGTTTTGCGTCCCTTGACTAATTGCTTTGCAATGATGCCAGAAAACACCGTTGGAATCAAACGCAAATACCACATGTTTTTAGGTGGATTTTTCATTGTGCTTTTGACGGCTCGACCAAATGCTTTCGGATCTGTATCCCACTGTTCAGGATGTGCCGTAGACAAAGCAGGCGTGTTCGGGAAATAGGTAAAAGTTGCCGTTGTATCAGTGGATGAAACACCATACGGAAGCACATGTAGGTTTCCTTTGCCATGTAATTGGCTATTTTCTTCGAGTACAGCAAAAATTTCTGGTATCGGCTCAAAGCAATATACCTGAACATTCTTGGCCTTTTGCAGCACACGAACTCCAAAGACACCAATATTTGCTCCCACATCAAAAACCACTGCATCGTCCGCAATTGCAATTCCATGTTGCAAATAACCATCCACATGATGGTCTAACATTCTTGCTTCAGGCTTGCGTAAACAATGAATGGGTGTCCCATCTGAAAGTGTGGTTTTCATAGCTCAATTTTTATCTTCTAAAAATAAACAAAATAAAGACGAGAAATTCAGTGTTTACAAAAGTTTAATTTTGGGTAAATGGGGAGGGAGTTGATAGTGATGCATATAAATAAAACAAACGTGATTTTCGGGGTTTGTAGCGTTTGTACTGATAGTCGGGTAAGCTTCCCCTGAACTGTAACATAATAAATAGTGTTCCAGGGTTCAATGTCCGTACGAAGTGAGTTTTCTATTTGTGTACGTCGTCAAATTAAAGTGTACTTTTCCTTTTCAGTCTGATAATGTACTTACTACACAATCGTCCTCACCTCACCGCACCTCATACACCAAAACTTGATAATGTCCTTCAAGGGTTTCGACGTTGATGTGGATTTCACCATAATTGTAGGGAATGAAATTCAAAACATATATGTTGTCTTTTTTCTCAAATGGAATCCATTCGTCGAGTTCATTTACTAGGTGAAAGTGTAAGTCTTCACTGGATTTAATTTCAAAGGTCACGCGTGTTTTTTGTTTTAATGTACGCGTTTTAGGTGCATTGACAATCTGAAAGGTGGGTGTAACGGCATGTATTTCCGGTAAGTTAAATACCTTTTTAGATTTCACCTGCGCTAATAGTTCATCAGCAGAAATGAATCCATATTGAAAGACTTTCGGTTGGAGATCTGGAAGGCGTTCAAATTCACCTCCTGG
>CALQBB020000251.1 GCA_943328715.2 Polynucleobacter meluiroseus
TTATATCCACAAATAATCATCGATTTCATTAAACCTAGCATCAAATTCACGCAAGAATTGATGGCGGGAGACTTAACATTTACAAAAAAATAAGATGGACGCAGTAATTATCATATTTATCACAGGACTAATTGGACTGTTTGTTGGAATGTTAAAAAAGAGTGAATTGACACTTGCTGTCACTTCTATCGGATTAATCGGCGGATTTATTTCCATGTTCTTGATGAACGATTACGAATCGATTTTCAGTACGTATGCTGGACTTACCTTCTCACGAACGCAGCAAATGTTTGCATTGTTAGCAATTGGACTGACCTTATTAGCCGTGTTGATGGGTTACGTTTATTACAAAGAAGAAGACGAGCACACAGCAGATTACTACGGATTGATTCTCTTCTCATTAACAGGAGCTTTGTGTTTAATCGGATTCAGTAACATGTTTATGTTCTTCCTAGGTTTAGAGATTTTGTCTATTCCGATTTACGTACTTGTTGGAATTCAAAAAGGAAATTCATTGGCATCTGAAGCATCCGTAAAATACTTCTTTACTGGATCATTTGCTACAGCCATCATGTTGTTTGGTATTGCGTTGATCTATGGTTCAACAGGATCTTTCGATTTAAATGAAATCCGCATGGCAATTGACATGGGAATGTCACATTCACCGATGTTAAACATTGGCGTATTGATGATGATGGCAGCCTTCATGTTCAAAGTTGGAGCTGTTCCTTTCCATTTCTGGGGTCCAGACGTGTACCAAGGATCTTCAAACGCAGTGATGGCATACATGGCTTCCGTTGTAAAATTAGCTGCCTTATTTGCTTTTGTTCATTTGTTTAATTTCACTTTCAATCAATTAACGCCATTTGTTTCTGGATTGGTACTTTTTGCAATCATTGTTTCCCTGTTCCTTGGATATATCTCCGCATTGAAACAAACATCTTTCCGCAGAATGATGGCCTACTCGAGTATTGCCAATACTGGATTCGCATTGTTCGCTGTTTTGAACCAACAATTTGGTGAAGCTTCCTTGTGGATCTTCATGATTGGATACGCATGTTCAACGATTGCATTGGTAACCATCAATATGATTGTCGAAAAAGACACAGACGAGTTGACAAACTGGAAAGGAATTGGCTATTCAAATCCACTGATTGGAATTACCTTGGTCATTTCCTTGTTGTCCATGTCTGGAATTCCTCCTTTCACTGGATTCTTTGGTAAATACTTATTGTTATCCAGTGCATTTGCGAATTACTTACCGTTCGTAGTCTTGGCAATCATCGCTTCATTGATCGGAGCATACCTTTACTTGCGTTTAATGGTCCTTTCGTTATCACGCGAGGGAGAAGGACAGAAAATCAAAATGACAGCCATTCAAGCGCTTGTTTTGGTCCTTTGTTTAGCAGGTGTTCTTGGTGGATGGTTGGTTTTATTGATAAAATAAGATCCTTCTTCTTTTTTCTACCAACCTAATTACATATTCAAACGTCTTTAGGTCAATGCATAAAGAAGTTCAAATTTTCGAAGCACTCATCGATCGTTGTATTCAACGAGATGAAAAGGCACGAAAAGAACTTTATGATTTATTTTCTGCTCAAATGTTTAATGTTTGTTTGCGCTATGCAAAAAACAGAAGTCAAGCTGAAGATATTTTTCAGGATGCATTTATTAAGGTATTTGAGAACTTACCCAAACTATCGAACAAAAATCAATTTCCAGGTTGGATCAAACGCGTGTTCGTTAATACAGCAATTGATAATATTCGTTTGAACAACAAATATGAATCAAACGAACATCTACATGTCATTGAACATTTTTCGGATGTTGAACCATCCATTATTGATGAAATGGCTCACGAAGATTTACTCGCATTGGTGCAAGAGTTACCACCACGAGCAAAAATTGTCTTCAACTTATTTGTCATTGAGGGGTATTCACACAAAGAAATAGCGGAGGAATTAGGAATAAACATTGGGACATCAAAGTCACACCTATTCGATGCGAAAAACATATTAAAATCGAAATTATTAATCAAAGAAGCCAAATTATTTAGTATTGTCAGCTAAGCAATGAAAAGAGAACTAGATCCATTCGAGTCCAAACTAAAGGAAAAACTTCAGGGAAAAGCACAGTTCCCGGAGGACATCCTATGGAAAAGACTGAACGATGAACTCCTTCGTTCGGATCAACAAGTTGCGTCAAAAAATCGCTACTGGATTCTTGGTGCAGCGTTACTTGTGTTCATTTCTCTTGGGACAGGTTACTTCATCGGTGTTCGTCAAGAAGCTTCCAGAAATCTTTCTGTAAAAACGGCATCTTCTGCTTCTAAACTTCCTGCAAGACTTCATTCGGTTTCACCTACAAGTCAATCCACTGGCATCCAAGCTCTACAAAAAAAGGGAACAGTTAATAATTTTCAAGGAAAACAAAACAGCACCTTTGAATCGCTATACAAGCATGAGCTGAACAGAAATAGCTCCTTAGCAATTGTCAAGAATCAGGATCAATTTTACACTATTGATCAAACTCAAGTAAATACCAAAGAAAATATCCGAACAATTCCGTCATTAGATGTGATTGAAAATGCGAATATGAACGCTGAATCATCTGTCGTTCCGTCAACACAGCAGCATGACCTATTCGATAATTTTTCATTCGAAAAACTAGAACTCCGAAAATCCCCACTTTTACTTTCCTCGAATACCACGATGGCAAAAGGATCTGCTTATAAAAAACATTTACCTACGTTTTTATCCGCTAGCATTGGATTTCAACCAACAGAAACTAATCGATTTCAAACGAATCGGATTTACGGTTCAGGTTCCAAATTCTCGGGCAACGAAATAGGACTATCCACACTCAATGTAAAACTTGGATTACAGGCACAATTGGGCCGTCATTTCGAACTTGGGACAGGCTTCGGAACTTACGCCTATTTAACGCAACAAACGGTTCAAAATCAAATCGTGGAAATTGATCCACTTATAAATCAGTTGAATTTTGAATCCTCCATTAATTCTTTTGAAATACACGAAGATCATTTGCACGATGACCCTGAAGATCAA
>CALQBB020000252.1 GCA_943328715.2 Polynucleobacter meluiroseus
CGAAAATGGTAGAAAAGAAGAATCTCATGTGCATATAACGAACAAATCTACGGATTATTGGGACTTTTTTTGAACCTTTGGAGAACTTGGTTGTAAATAGCTAAAAATCATCCCGATGAAACAAACTATTTTTTTTAGTTTACTCTGTCTTTTTTCCTTTATTTCCTATGGTCAACCGCCCAATGGAATCCTCAATTCACCTCAAAGTACCAACCAAATGGGTGTTACTGAAAATGGGACAAACATGTCCAAAGGGAAATTGGAGGTCAATGCAAATTTCGAATCCAATTCACTGTTGAAACAAGACTCCAGTTATTTCAACGTGAATCAAAAAATGGAAGAACGAGAATTTTCCGAGCAAGACGACACAAAGGACCTTCGTGAGACGGACAAAACAGTGCAAGTTTTTTCCGCTTTTTCGCTTGTTCGTCAAAATTCTAAATTCAATAAATTTCAACGCACACCGTTGCCTGCAGAGCAATCCGAAATGGATGCTAAGGTAAAGCAACTAG
Organism: Polynucleobacter meluiroseus; assembly: GCA_943328715.2. Taxonomy (GTDB): domain Bacteria; phylum Bacteroidota; class Bacteroidia; order Flavobacteriales_D; family Crocinitomicaceae; genus UBA952. Next base: position 513 of record CALQBB020000252.1, read on the forward strand.
AGCTAATTTCCCCCAATTCCTGGGAGTATCATTTGGCGTATTTTGCAGCGGGTAATTACAATTTGGATCGATCACAGGCGCTTGAGAAAGCATATCAAATGAATCCAGAAAATCTCGAGGTTCAAAAACAATATGTTTCACTCAAATACATGGAAGGAGATACGCTTAGTGCTCAAAACATGCTTTCAACGATGTCATTAAATGAGTTGATTAGTTTGGAAGTCGAACGTTACACCAGTGATGTCTTGACATCTTGCTCGATGAACTCCACACTGATTACCCATGGATTTGAGGACACGTACGGCACTCTTTTTAATCAATTTAGTCACCAACAGCGAATGGATGTCAATGTTGTTTCTTTGGATTTCTTGCAGAGTCCACAATACCGCATAACATTAGAGGAAAAAGGGTATGTCCTGCCAAAGACGACCAAAATCGATGTCGGATACTTGAGTCAATTTTGTTACTTGAATGCGGACAAAGAACTGTTTCTTTCGGTGACGATACCAAGGACTTACTTCGAGCCGATTTCTAAAAAACTATTTCCTGTTGGAGTCACCTTTCAGTATGCAAATGCTCCTGCAGAGGATCTACCTGACCGACAGGAGAATATGTGGTTCTATCAACTCAATAAATTCGGTCTGGCAGAAGGGGAAGATCGTAGCAAATTCGCCATGAATTACATTCCATTGTTGCTGTATTTGGAACAGAAATATATTCAGGAAGGAAATGAAGTTTTATTGCTTCAGGTTCGAGACAGTATGGATTTCATCCTCGGAAAGAAAGCTGTCAATAAGTCCGGGAATTAGATGAAGTTGTTTCGTAAAGCGATATCAGATTGGAGCGATGAGTCCTTGATGCATGCATTAGGACAAGGGAATCAGTCTGCCTTTACGGAATTGTATGATCGTTACGCTGGAAAGTTAAAAGGGTATTTCCGAAACATGCTTTGGCGCGATGACGAAAAAGCGGAGGATTTTGTCCACGATTTGTTTGCTAAAATCATTCAGCACCCCGAATCGTTCGACACTTCTCGCTCTTTTAAAACATGGCTTTTCTCGGTGGCAAGTAATATGTGTAAAAATGAGTACAAACGAATGGAAGTAAGAAAAAACACGGTTCATGGTGTGGATACATCTTTCGCTCCGTCCAACGAAAATGTATTGAATCAAGTTCAGGATGCGCAGTTCTTGGCCGAATTTGAAGAGAAATTACAAGAATTAGATGAGAAACATCGGTCGGTGTTTACCTTGCGTCACCTCGATGGACTTGCATTAAAAGAAATTGCCGAGATTTTAGACATCAACGAAGGAACAGTAAAGTCGCGCTTGTTTTATGCGACAAAATTTTTAGCGAATCAACTGAGTGTTTATCAATTAGCACAATAAAGATGGAAGAACAATTAAAAAACATATTGAAGAATCATGAGACTTTTGCTGAGTTGAATGACTTTGAGCGTGAGCAATTAGTGGAATGGTGTGCCGATGAACAGGAATTTCAGTCCTTGAAAAAGCTGTTTCAGCACGTCGATGTGTGGTCGGACCAGCCTACAGATGATTCCAACACGAAACTACGTTTGGACCAGCTCTTTGCGATCCAATATGCGGGCAAACAATCCACTTCGAATGGAAGAGAAATCCAGTTCACTAAAAATCGTTTTAGTCGCATCGCGTCGTGGGCTTCCATTCCCGCGGTCGCAGCAGCATTGGTTTTGACTTGGTATATGTATCAACCAACACCAGAAGTAACGTTTGCGAAAAATTCCGTCAAAACTCCGTTAAAAGAAAAGCAAGTTCAAATAGAAAAAAAAGAGGAGTTAAAATTAAACGGTGGTCTAACTATTCCGGCACCAGTCGCTGTGGAGTCCACAAATGCGGAAATGCCTCAACAAGTCGCATTGATAGAAGGTCCATTGCCCGAGAAGAGTGAGCGTGCATCCGATGATATGGTAACCGTAGTTCCTGATGTTTCGTGGTCCTCTAGTCTAGCAAATGGATCAAGTGCGACATTGTCGGCAACGAATATGGGGGCTACCAGCTATACTTGGTCATCGAACGATCTAAGCGAAGTAAAAGTCATGTCCTCAAAAATAGCATCCAAAGAAAAAATCAGTTCCCGTAAAAAACAAGCGGATGCCTTTACTTCGATGAGCGTGAAGTCTATGCCAGAAATGTTGGATGTGATTGTTGCTGCGTACTAGTAGCGGAGAATAAACTGTTCTTTTTCTTGAAAGGACCTCTTCGCTAATATCCCGAAGTGAAATACATCGGCACTGAAGTGAAATTCGGTTTTTTCTTTCAGTTGCTTCCATTCCGAATACGCAAGGTCATTTGCTCTGATTCCATCGATCAAGATGATACTATTTTCATCAAGCCACGGAAGAAACTCGTTCACTTTCTTTAAAATACCGTCGTTTCTATTGTCCGTAGTGACTAAAATAATCGAAGCATGCTTTTCTTTTTCCAGTTGATCAAAAAAGGATAAATCTTGTACAACATAAGGAATAGTTCGTTCGTTCGCTAAACCTTCGATGTCAGTTTGAAG
>CALQBB020000253.1 GCA_943328715.2 Polynucleobacter meluiroseus
GCATAAAAACCTCGGACTTGGAGCAAATTTGTACCGTTTTCATGACCACATCAAATTAGCACACTATGCAAACGCTGCTTGTGATATCGAATACAATTTCCCAATGGGATTCAAAGAATTGGAAGGAATTCACTCACGTACCGACTTCGATTTAAAGCAACACGAACAATTCTCCGGTAAAAAATTACAGTTTTTTGACCCAGAATTGAATCAAAGCTATGTGCCATATGTCGTGGAAACATCCGTTGGACTAGACCGCATGTTCTTGTCCGTTTTGAGCGCAGCATACCAAAATGAGAAATTAGAAGATGGATCGGAACGTGTTGTTTTACGCATTCCAGCTGTACTAGCTCCATACAAAGCGGCAGTTTTACCGTTGGTAAAAAAAGATGGACTTCCAGAAAAAGCTCGTGAAATCATGAAGCAGCTTCAGTTTGACTACTCCATTCAATACGATGAAAAAGATTCCATCGGAAAACGTTACCGCAGACAAGATGCGATTGGAACACCGTTCTCTATTACCATCGATCACCAAACCTTGACAGATAATATGGTCACTGTTCGAGATCGCGATACCATGGAACAAATTCGAATTGGCATTTCAGACATCGAAGGACTTTTAGCCGAGAAAGCGAGTTGGAAAAGTGTGTTAAGCACCTTATAAATCAAGGGTGAAAATCGCTTTTAGCATCCTCTTTCTTTTTCCACTCATCTGTTACTCGCAAATTCTGCTCAATCAGGAAGGCGAAGCGTTTACAGAAACACCCTTTTTTAATGGTGCTGTCATTCGATCCAATCACATCAAGTCCATTGAAGGGAACTACTCTACAAAAAAACCTGGAGAAGTCATTCGGGAAAGTACGGATTGGTTTCGCTACCGCTTCGATGAACAAGGTCGTCTATTGGAAAGCCTAGATATCCGAACTGTAAACCGAAAAAAAGACACGACTTTACATCAATACAGCTACAATTCACTGAATCAACTTACGGAACATCGAAAAACAGAAAACGGCGGATTCACCACCAGTAAATATGTATACGATTCCTTAAATCGACTTCAAACGGAATTGACCTATCGCGAGGTACTGCATGCTCAAAGCAACCAAGTTCTTCAGTCCAATTTGGTGAACACAGAGTATTTTCAATATGCTTTGCGTCCGAACGAACGTGAACAAGTGCGCTACAACTCCTACAAACTTCCCTACATGGACGAAGTGAGCTACTTCAACAAGGATGGCTACCTCGTTGAGAAGAAAACGAATTACCGCATGAGCTCCATTGAGCACTCCACAAAATTTTCCTACGACGAACATGGACTTTTAGCATCAAAATCTCATTTTAACGATCAAGATGCAATCGCCGAACAAGAATGGAAATACCGCTATGATCAGTTTGGAAATTTAATCGAGGTGCTTTATTTCCGCTACGGGCAACTTCAAAAAGACCTACAAATTGTTTTCGATACCAAGACACAATTACTGGGCTCGACCATTCAGCGTGATGTCGAAACAAATTTCCTACTCATCCTTCGCTTTACAAAATTTACCTACTTCAAATAAGCGAGACAAATCATCAACTTCAGTGCTTGATTTTTTTTCTCCTCGATTTTTTCGGAAATTTGGCATGAAAATAGGTAGAGCACCTAAAAAATTCCGACTATGAAAAAATTGTACATTCTAAGCATACTCTTACTAAGTCTCTCTTTTACTCACGCTCAACGAATCAACTACGACATCAGTTCGAAATGGTTTTTTGGCTTAAATGCAGGTGTTACTTGGAATTCAAATGATGTGAAAAATGTCAATAGCTCCGGTTATGGACTCATTCTCGGACGCTCGTTCAACTACAACTACGGTAAAAATATTAGTTTCGACCTTCGTGGACGCTACCTCGCTGGAACCTGGGTTGGACAAGATACCAGCGCCTTTTCATTGGCTAATTATCAAGGTGGCCCACTCGATAGTTACAACGTCGGCAGCAACTCAATCTACGTCAACAATTTCCAAACAGATGTGCGCAGACTTGCACTCGAACTTGTTTTACACATGAACGGAATCCGTGAAAAAACGGGAATTGATCCATATGTGTTTGGTGGAATTGGATTCACTTGGACTCAAACCTACGGTGATTTGCTGTATACAATTGACTCTAGTTCTTTGTACGATTATACTGCTTTACAGCAAGCCGGTCCGATCGGTCCACAATTGCCTTCGACCTTAGATGGGCTTTATGAAACGCGACTTGACGGCGGAGTTGACAATCAATACAACGTAAAATGGATGCCAAGTTTAGGTTTTGGATTAGGATACCAAGTTGGAAAACGAACAAGTTTGGGAATCGAACACAAAACAACATTTACCAGAGGAGATTCCTTCGATGGATTTATTTCGGAAAGTCCTAGATTGAAAAATGATTGGCACCATTACACTTCCGCTTACTTGCGCATTCATTTTAAATCCCGCGGTGGCAATACCTCAGAGAACTCCTCTAGCAATGTAAACAATTACACTTCGACAACGAATTGTCCAAAACCCGTTGTTACATTGGTTTCAGGAAATAATAAAACCGTAACAAATAGTCAATACCGCATTGAATTCAAGGTAAGTAATTTACTAAATGCCAGCGGAGCGACCTTCCTCAACGACCAAAATCAACCAGTTCTTTTTAATTACAATGCCTCCACAAATGTGCTGGATGCGATGGTTTCGTTACACGAAGGACAGAACATATTTTACCTGACGGCTAGCAATAATTGCGGCAGTGAAACAGCGAACGTGCTGGTAACACTCGTGAATTGCGTCACTCCTACAGCTACTTTTACAAGTCCAAACGGTGGGAATATCACCGTGAAAACAAATGACTTTGCGTTTAGCGCTGTCGTTCACGGAACGGTAAATGCAAACGGAATCAAATTAATGATGAATGGAATGGCGCTAAATGGCGCGACGTACAATCAAACAAATGGCTTGATTCAACGTGCCATCACTTTGGTTCCTGGTGTCAACACAATTCAATTAACGGTTACAAATGATTGTGGAACGAATACATATAC
>CALQBB020000254.1 GCA_943328715.2 Polynucleobacter meluiroseus
AAAGCAGCAGGTGAACTCAATGTTGGACTACCAACTTTGGTGGAGTTCTTAGAGTCTAAAGGAATTAAAATTGATTCCAATCCAAACACACGTTTGGAGCAGGAACATTTTGAACTTTTGTGTCAAGAATTTGCGGCTGATCAATCTATGAAAGAGCAGTCTAAGGCTTCTTCTCGTAGAGAAAAACGTGAGTCTGTCACGTTGAGCGATAAGCCAACAGATGCTCCAAAAATGTCTGATTCATCTGAGGATGATGACGAAGGAGATGCCATTAATTTGGAAGAAATCAAACGCCAAGTATTTGCTACTGAAAAACCAGTTGTAGTCGCGCCAGAAGAACCAAAAGCACCTGAAGTTGTAAAGGAAATCGATCACACACCGGAAATTACTCCAGTGGAAAGCAATCACGTCAATGTGATTGGAAAAATCGATCTTTCTGCAATTAACCAACGTACGCGTCCTGATAAAAGAAAAGAAGAGCCGGCTCCGAAAGCTAAAGCGACCCCTGCACCTGCACCAGCACCAAAAACGGAAGAAAAACCGAAAACTCCTATAGCTGAACCTAAGGTAGAAGAAAAACCAAGCGAAGCTCCAATTATTGAAACGATTCGTTTCGAACGTCAAGTGTTATCCGGACCAACTGTATTAGGTAAAATTGAATTACCTGTCGAAAGACCAAGAAATCCAGTGGCTTCCTCTAATGATGATGCAAAACGCAAACGCAAACGCATTAAAAAGGTGGAAACACCTGCGCCAAATGCCACACCAGGAAATAATGTTCGTCCAGGTGGCGGAAATAATCCAGCAAATAAAGGTCCAAGAGCGGATAAGCCTGAAATCAAAGCTACGGATATTCAAAAAGAAATTAAGGATACTCTCGCGAGACTTTCTAATCAAGGTGGAAAATCAAAAGCGTCTAAAAATAGACGTTTGAAAAGAGATAATTTCCAACAAAGACGCCAAGAAGAAATGGCTGCTGCTGAATTGGAAGACAAAATCTTGAAATTAACGGAGTTCGTAACGGTATCTGAATTGGCTTCCATGATGAGCGTGCAACCAACACAGGTTATTTCTGTGTGTATGTCCTTGGGAATCTTCGCTTCCATTAACCAACGCTTAGATGCAGAAACAATCCACATTGTTGCGGATGAGTTTGGATTTGAAACGGAATTCGTGAGTGCGGAAGTACAAGATGCGATTCAAACGGTTGAGGATAAACCGGAAGACCTAATTAGCCGTCCACCAATTATTACCGTAATGGGTCACGTTGACCACGGTAAAACGTCCCTTCTTGATAGAATTCGTAATGCGAATGTAACAGAAGGTGAAGCAGGTGGAATCACTCAGCACATTGGTGCGTATTCAGTTACCTTGAAAGATGGTCGAAAAATGACCTTCTTGGATACACCAGGTCACGAGGCATTTACTGCCATGCGTGCTCGTGGTGCTCAAGTAACGGATGTTGCCATTATTATTGTGGCAGCGGATGATGATGTCATGCCGCAAACAAAAGAGGCCATTTCGCATGCGCAAGCAGCAAATGTACCAATGATTTTTGCGATCAATAAAATCGATAAGCCAGGAGCTAATCCAGACCGAATCAGAGAACAACTTTCAGCAATGAATATCTTGGTTGAGGACTGGGGCGGTAAATACCAAGTGCAAGAAATTTCTGCAAGACAGAATTTAAATATTGATAAGTTATTGGAAAAAGTACTTTTAGAAGCTGAGTTATTAGAGCTAAAAGCAAATCCAAATAAAAATGCTGTTGGAACTGTAATTGAATCTTCTTTAGATAAAGGAAAAGGTTACGTGACAAACATGCTCGTTGAATCAGGAACCATGCGCGTAGGTGATGTGGTGCTTGTTGGACGTTACTTCGGTAAAGTTCGTGCCATGCATGACGAACAAGGTGTAGCGTTGAAAGAAGCAGGACCTGCTTGTCCAGTATCGGTTCTAGGAATCGGTGGTGCGCCAAGTGCCGGTGATAAATTCAACATCTTAGATGACGAGAAAGAAGCAAAATCAATTGCTACCAAACGAGAACAATTATACCGCGAACAAGGATTGCGTACAACGAAACATATTACGTTGGATGAAATTGGACGTCGTTTGGCTATCGGAGACTTTAAAGAATTAAACATTATCGTGAAAGGTGATGTGGATGGTTCCATCGAAGCACTTTCTGATGCCTTGTTGAACTTGTCAACGGAGGAAATCCAAGTAAACATTATCCTGAAAGGGGTAGGGGCCATTACTGAGGCCGATGTGAATTTAGCTTCCGCTTCGGATGCAATCATCATCGGATTCCAGGTTCGTCCTTCATTAACGGCACGTAAACTTGCTGAAAGTGAGCAAATCGATATTCGACTTTACTCGGTAATCTACAAGGCAATTGAAGAAATTAAAGCGGCAATGGAAGGAATGCTTTCTCCAGATATCGAGGAGCAAATTCTTGGTTCTGCTGAAATCCGTGAAACATTCGACATTACGAAAGTTGGAACAATCGCTGGTTGTTACGTGATGGATGGAGTCATCAAACGCTCGTCTAAAATCCGCGTGATTCGTGATGGAATCGTTGTTCATACTGGTCTTTTGGGATCGTTGAAACGTTTCAAAGACGATGTGCGTGAGGTGAAAAACAACTACGAATGTGGATTGAACATCGATAAATACAACGACATTAAAATCGGTGATATCGTTGAAGCATACGAGGAAGTAGAAGTTGCAAGAAAATTATAGTCAAATTAGGCTGAAGCGTATTATTACCTGCATTTTTGCGTAATTTTGTTATTCATCCAATAAAAGAAATCTTATGGGTAAGTTAGGACCAACAGAAATCATCCTTATTTTAGTGATCATCCTTTTGTTTTTCGGAGGTAAGAAAATTCCTGAATTAATGCGTGGACTTGGAAAAGGCGTAAAAGAATTTAAGGATGCTTCTAAAGGAGAAGTAGAAGAGACAAGTTCCTCTACTGAGATCAAAGCAGACGATAAATAAGATTCTCATGTATCGTACGATTGGTGATGTTCAGAAAGCT
>CALQBB020000255.1 GCA_943328715.2 Polynucleobacter meluiroseus
AAGAAAAATGAAGTGCTCATCGGGACACTGAAATACAACCAAAAATCCCTAGACCGTATTCCAAGTCACGGTGGTGAGAATGATATCGTTGGTGCCATTAGTGTGACGCCAGGAGTAGTAACAACTGGTGATCAAGGTGGACAATTGTACGTTCGTGGCGGAACACCGATTCAAAATAAAGTATTATTGGATGGAATGACCATCTACAATCCATTCCACTCGATTGGATTCTTTTCCATTTTTGAAACAGAATTAGTGAAAACCGTAGACGTCTACACAGGTGGATTCGAGTCGAAATACGGTGGACGCGTTTCCTCGGTAATGGACATCACCTACCGAGATGGGAACCGCCGAGAATTTGGTGGTCGCGTTTCAGCATCTCCCTTTCTTGCGAAAATGGTATTGGAAGGTCCGATTGGAAAAGTAACCAAGGAAAAAGCAGCGCCAGGATCGTATGTCTTCTCGGCAAAACACAGTTTACTCGATTATACATCGAAATCGCTTTACCCGAAAGTCAATGACGGAAACGGATTGCCCTTCAACTTTACCGATGTTTACGGAAAAGTAACCTTCAACGGGGATGGTGGAACGAAAGTGAGCGCTTTCGGATTTCATAACCAAGATTCTGTCAATTACGACATCGCCAACCTTCGATGGGATGCTTCAGGTGGAGGTGTGAATTTCCTAATGGTACCAAGTGGATCTCCATTGTTCATTCGTGGACACGTGAATGGCAGTAACTACCAAACGACTTTCGCGGAAACAGCGCAAGAACCTCGTTATTCGAAAATCGGTGGATTCGACCTCGGATTTGACTTTAGTTATTTCTTGAAGAACGAAAGTGAAATGAACTATGGATTCAACATCAATGGATTCAACACGGAATTTGTCACCTACAACGAAGCAAAACGAAAAATTGAAGCCATTAACTTCACCACGGAAATTGGAAGTTACTTCAATTACCGATTGATTAAAAGAAGATGGGTCATTCAAACTGGATTGCGCGTTCAAGTCTATGCTTCCTTGAATACCATTTCTCCTGAACCTCGCCTTGGATTGAAATACAACGCGAACGAAAACCTACGCTTTAAATTCTCTGGTGGACGCTTTTCTCAAAACTTCACATCGGCATCTTCCGACAAGGATGTTGTCAACTTATTCAACGGACTTTTGTCTGCTCCTACCAATGTGCAAGAGCAATTTGTGACACAATTCCAAAACGTAAAAAACACGAAAAACGGACTTCAATATGCATGGCATGCCATTGTAGGAATGGAATTCGACTTAGGGAAATTCTGGTCTTTCAATATAGAAGGATACTACAAGTACTTCTCGCAGTTGAGCAATATCAATCAGAATAAATTGTACGATGATGTTTCCCAGTTTGAGCTGATCGACGATGTCTTCAAAAAAGATTTCATTATCGAAACGGGTCAATCTTACGGAATTGACTTCTTGGCTAAATATTCAAAAGACCGCTTGTTTTTGTGGGCTGTTTACTCCTACGGGAAAAATACCCGTTGGGATGGATTCGCGAACTACGCTCCTGTTTTTGACCGACGACACAACGTAAACCTTGTTGGATCGTATTTATTCGGAAAAGCAAAAAATTATGAGTTAAACATCCGTTGGAATCTTGGTTCTGGATTGCCATTCACGCCTACTGCTGGATATTACCAAGGAGAGAATTTCTCTGGTGGTGTAACTACTGATTTTATCAGAGACAATCCAAGTTACATGACGACTTTACTAGGTACCTTCAACTCGCAACGATTACCTTACTACCACCGCTTGGACATTACCTTTAAAAAACAATTTAATTTCAAGAATAAGGATGTGATGGAGATTGTTGCAAGTATTACCAACGTTTACAACAGAAACAACATCTTCTACGTGAACCGCATCACTTCAAAGATCATTTATCAGTTCCCTATTCTTCCTAGTTTCGGTTTGAATTATAAATTCTAACACAAGATGTCCGATATTTCAGCATTCAAGGCGATTCGTCCTGTTCGTGATAAAGTTCATTTAGTCGCGACAAGGCCTTATTATTCCTACAAAAAGAACGTGCTGAAAGCAAAATTGGAAGATAATCCATTTACTTTCCTGCACATCATCAATCCGGAGTTTAGCACCACGGTGAAAACCAAAGCGAATTCGACGGAACGATTTCAATTGGTAAAAACGCAATTCAACGATTTCCTGGATAAAGGAATACTGATTCAAGATGCCGAAGAACATTTGTACATCTACCGTCAATCAAAAGGAGATTTTTCTGTGATTGGCATCGTAGGTGGAGCAAGTGTGCAAGAGTACATCGATAACGACATCAAAAAACACGAGCAAACATTGACCCTGCGTGAAGAAGTTTTCACAAACTACCTGGACCAAGTAGGATTCAATGCAGAACCGGTGTTAATGACCTACGACCCACAGTCTGGACTCAACACACTCATTGAAAACGTGAGCACTGAACGTCCAGAATACGAGTTTACGACGACCGATTGCATCAAACATGAACTTTGGGTCCTTTCCCTTGCCCAAACGAAGGAATGTCAAGCACTGTTCAAATCAGTGGATGCATTGTACATCGCTGACGGACACCACCGCTCGGCTTCCTCCGTTCGCTATGCACAAATGAAAGCTGAACAAGGAACAGCAACTGCGGAAACAGGATACTTTTTAAGTTACATCGTGGCGAAAGATCAAGAGAAAATATTGGCTTTCCACCGCTTATTGAAAAGTTTGAATGGATTTACGAAAGATGGATTCGTTGCTGCCATGAGTGAACTCGGAAGCATGAAAGCCATTTCTGGTGCAGCTGAACCAGAGAAGGAACATCAATTCACCATTTGCATGGGAAATGACTGGTACCTTTTCGAACCAGATCATTCATACATCAATGAATCGAATCCTGTAGAACAATTGGATTCCTTTATTCTCAGTGATTTAATTTTAAAACCCTTGTTAGGTATTGTCGACTTAAAAACAAGTAATCAAGTGGAATTCGTTCCCGGAAATGAGT
>CALQBB020000256.1 GCA_943328715.2 Polynucleobacter meluiroseus
CCATCTGTTCCAGCAATGTGAGCGATGGACTGTACACTTTCGTTATTTAATATGGAATTCGTCCAATTGTCCCACGTTTGACCACCATTGCTTGTTTTAAAGACTTTATTCCCGTTCGCTCCACTTGGATAGGCAATCCACAATTCGTTTTCGTTTAATGGACTAATGGAAAGAAGCATTCGACGGCTGTTTCCACCGGGGATTGTTACCAAGGACCATGTTATTCCGCCGTCCATTGTTTTCCATAGTTTACCAGTATTTCCAGAGGCTGGTTGTTGATTGAGGTAAATAACATTTGGATTGGAAGATGAAACTTCGATGTATTTCACTTGGTCGTTCACGGTATTCCCAAAAGGCGCTCCTGAAATAGGATCGCTTAAGTTGTATGGAATGCGTCGTCCACCGATATCCGAGAAATACGTTAAACGATTTCTGCCTGGATTCACATATCCTGTTGCTGCTTCGCCTCCGCCAAGTTCTAGGAAGTTACCTGCACCATAATTTTCATGGTAGGCAAGGTTTCCATTATGGTACAAGCCACCAACGAGCACGTCTTCATTCCATCCGGAACCGAAGCCCCAGTAATCAGACCCGTGAACTCCGGACATGCGAAATTCAGGTTCCGAAGTGAAAAAATCGTTGGAATGGTAGATTCCACCATCGGTTGTAATCCATGTTTCATTTCCGATTACTCTAAAATCTTGATTATCAACATGCATGGACAATGGTCCGCCAACATATCCGGAAACGGAGCTAAACGTTGCACCGCCATCTGTGGATTTGTAGACGTTCAATCCACCTACAAAAATGAGGTTCGGATCGGTCGGAGATGCCATTAAGGCACAATTGTAAAATCCTTGGTGGTAGAGCCATGTACTCGTTCCAATGGCCAAATTTACGTGTGTCGTGGTATATGGACCACCAACAGGTCCGTTTGGTAAGGTCCAAGTCGTTCCACCGTCGTTGCTGCGGTAGACACCAATGTATCCGAGGTCATCTGGTTTCGATTCACCAATTAAGTACGCGTACACACGATTTGGATCAGCAGGAGTCACTGCTATTCGTGCACCACCGTCATTGCGTGCGGGATCCGTAGAGGTATACCATCCGGAAGACTGAACGACCCAATTTTGACCAGCATCCGTTGATTTGAGGAATTCACAATTCAAGGTGCTGCCATTGTGTTTTACCAAATACAGAATCGCGCTGTTTGCCGTATTTGCTTTGATGTCATAACAGGCATCGGAATATTGTTGAATCCAACTCAAGCCTCCATCGGTACTTTTGTAAAGTCCTTTGTCTGTTGCAGCGAAAACGAGGTTCGAATTCCCAGGATTTATAAAAATCTCGTTGACACCAAAATTGGAATTAGGAAGCACATTTATCCAAGTGGTTCCACCATCCAAAGAACGAAAAATCCCTTTGTTTCCTCCTGCAAATACTGTATTTGGATTTGAGTTTTGGACTTCTACGGCTGTCACACCACTACCGAAATCAAGTGCAAGGGAAATACAGGTCCAGTTTGCACCTGCATCGATACTTTTGTATACTTCACCGGGCTCTGTTCCGCAATAGCAAACATTCGGTGTGTTCAAGCATTGGTCAAAGCTGTACACGTTCGTTTGACCTGATCCTTGTGTTAGTCCTTCTTGGAAATTTGTAATAGGTCCAACAACGCTCCAATTAGATGTTTTTTGCTGTTGTTGTTTGCGTAAATAGGCTTTGTCTATTTGAGCTTGTGTTTCATCGCTTGGTTTAGCGATGAATCCTGCTTCATTGAGGTAGGGCAGAGCAGCTCTTCTCCAACGTTTGTAATATTGTGTATGATACGTTTTAACGAATTCATGATCCGTAAAATAGGAACGATACAAGGCATCGACTTCAAAAACACTTGGGTTTTCCGAATACATCCTCTGCGCCCAAACAGGTAGCGTAGAAATTTCATGAGAACTTGGTTTTTTTAGGTTTTGGGAGAATGTTATTCCTGAAACACAGAAAAGGAAGAAAGTTAGTAGTAGACTTGTGCGCATCATCTCGGTTAAAATTGAGTTGAGCTAATTTAGTCTTTTTTACGAAATGTTACTTTAAGAAAGGAAACGATTTTTCCAATCAGGACTTGGAACCATGCATGTTTCCCTCATTCCAAAAACGCGGTAGCGTCTTCTTGCACAAAAACGGTACATGGCATTTCGAAGAAAGGAAGGAACCAATCGAAAAATGGAAGTGAGTTTCCAAATCCCACCTAAATCACTTAAAATTCTCAGTACTGCTGAACTTTCGGTGAGCACCTTGCCGTTTTTCAGATAGATCACCGAATCCATGGGATTTACCTTGAACTGCATGGATTTCACCTGCTCTTGAACGAAATCCGATTGTGCCGTTGTGAAATAAAACTGGTTTGACCGATCCTTTTTGAGGATAAATTGCACAAACGAATTACACAGAATGCACACTCCATCGAAAACAATGATCTTTTTATCCAGCATTATTTTGATTTGGGAACCTCAATTTTCTTGGCGTTTTTCACTTTTTCATTGGTCAACGCAAGGTCTAATACTTCCGACATTTTACTCACAAAGTGGAAGGTAATTCCTTTCAAATAGTCCTCTTTGATTTCATCGATGTCCTGTTTATTTTTCGCACAAAGAATGATTTCCTTAATTCCAGCACGTTTTGCCGCTAAAATCTTCTCTTTAATTCCTCCAACTGGAAGTACATCGCCGCGAAGGGTGATTTCCCCCGTCATCGCTAGGTTTTTTTTGACTTTTCGTTGTGTAAAGACCGAAGCTAATGAAGTCAACATGGTAATTCCGGCACTGGGTCCATCTTTTGGCGTTGCGCCTTCAGGCACGTGGACATGAATGTTGTGTTCATCAAAGACTTCTTGTTCGAGTCCAAGCAACTCACTGTGTCCTTTTAAAAACTCCAAGGCAATGACAGCTGATTCCTTCATTACGTCACCCAAATTTCCAGTGAGGGTTAATTTCCCTTTTCCTTTCGTAATGGATGATTCAATGAATAA
>CALQBB020000257.1 GCA_943328715.2 Polynucleobacter meluiroseus
AAATAAGGAAAAAGGCATCACGTACGCTGTGCATCATCCGCGTTTTAATATTGATTCAGAAGCATTGAAAATGGGAATGATCGCTATGTGTAGCATTGCATTTGAGGGATGAGAAATAGTTTGTACATATGCATACTGATGGTGTTTTTAGCAGCTTGCCAAAAACAAAAAGCACAATTGAAACGGATTGATGGAACGTGGAAAGTTGAACTTGTTCGCGTTCTCGATGGCGAGGGATTCACCTTTTACGATAGTGTGCCCGTAGGAGAAGTTGTCATTTCGTCGGATTTGAAAAAAATGGACGGAAGAATTGATTTAGACTATAGTTATTTCGGATTGAGTCAAGTGCAAGATTCATTTGTGGTTTCACAAGCAAATTTTGACATCAACGAATCAGGAGATCATCTATTGGTCAAGCGTTCTACGGATACCATTGATATTCGCATATTACTGAGTTCCAAGAAGAACTTAGAGTTTGAATATTACGATAATCAGCAATACCGATTACGTCGCTTTGCTTTGCGTAAACTTTAAAGGAATCCGAGTTCTAATTTCGCTTCTTCGCTCATCATATCCTTGTCCCATGGTGGATCGAAAACAATGTTCACTTTCGCTGAAGTAACTCCATCTACTGACGCTACTTTATCCTCCACTTCTTTTGGTAAGCTCTCTGCAACGGGACAATTCGGAGAGGTCAAGGTCATGTCGATGAAGACATGGTTATCTTCTTCCACTTTTACTTCATAGATCAGTCCAAGTTCAAAAATATCCACAGGAATTTCTGGATCATAAATTGTTTTCATCATTTGAACAATTCGGTCTTCTAAGTCACTCATGCTGCTGAAATATGTTTAATTGCTTCTAGTTTTAATCGTTTGACCATGCCAAGTAGTCCATTCGCACGGGTGGGAGAAAGGTGTTCTTGGAGTCCGATTTTCGAGATAAAAAACAAATCTGCCGTGGCAATGTTTTTTGGCTCTTCTCCATCCAATACACGGATTAAAAGTCCGATAATACCTTTGGTGATGATGGCGTCTGAATCTGCGGTAAAGTGCATTTTTCCATTGTTGAAATGGGAATCAAGCCAAACACGCGATTGACATCCTTCAATGAGGCGGTCTTCCGTTTTATTTGCATCGTCAATTTTCGGAAGGTCTTTGCCGAGGTCGATGATGTATTCGTATTTTTCCATCCAATCATCGAAAACTTCGAATTCTTGAATGATTTCTTCTTGTTTTTCTGTTAAGTTCATTTTATTTCAACATGCTTAAACTGCGTTCAACTGCTTCGACGAATGTGTCGATTTCCTGTTTGGTATTGTAAAACGCAAATGAGGCGCGAACTGTTCCGGGAATTCCATAAAAATCCATCAACGGTTGTGTGCAATGGTGTCCTGTGCGAACAGCAATCCCTTGTTTGTCAAGTAACGTACCAATATCGAAGGGGTGAATTCCTTTCAATGAAAAAGAAACCACGGACGTTTTGTTTTTCGCTTCGCCGATAATTTGCAGTCCTTCGAAGGTGTCGAGCATGTCTTCAGCATATTTCGCTAGTTCGCGTTCATGACGTTCCGCTGCTTCCATGTCTATGGATTCCAAGAATTCAAATGCCTTCCCTAAACAAATTCCACCAGCAATGTGCGGAGTTCCCGCTTCGAATTTAAAGGGAAGTTCGTTGTATGTCGTTCGTTCAAAAGTAACACGAGCAATCATATCTCCTCCGCCTTGATAAGGCGGCATTCGGTCTAAAAGCTCTTCTTTTCCATAAAGTACCCCAATTCCTGTTGGACCGAATACTTTGTGGCTTGAAAAAACGTAAAAATCACAATCCAACTCTTTCACATTGATGCGCATGTGCTGAATGCTTTGTGCGCCATCGATGAGTACTTTGGATCCAACTGCGTGTGCTTTTTGAATGATTTCCTTAATAGGATTTACCGTTCCGAGTGTATTGGAAATATGTGTGATGGCTACAAGCTTGGTTTTTTTCGAAAGTAGTTTATCAAACTCGTCCATGATCAGTTCACCACGTTGGTTGATTGGTGCAACTTTCAAGATACAACCTTGACGTTCACAGAGCATTTGCCAGGGAACAATGTTCGAATGGTGCTCCATCGCTGAAATCAAGATTTCATCCCCAGCAGATAAAGTGGAACCGTAGGAAAAAGCAACCAAGTTAATACTGTCTGTAGTTCCTTTTGTAAAGATGATTTCTTCCGGTTTTCTTGCGCCAAGGTAACGTTGAATGCGCTGTCTTGCTGCTTCGTAGTCCGTTGTGGCGCGTTGACTTAAATAGTGAACACCTCGGTGAATATTTGCATTTTCCTTGGAATAGAATAGATTAATTGCATCCAATACCAACTTAGGTTTCTGTGACGTTGCGCCGTTATCGAAGTAGATCAGGTTCTTCCCATAAACTTGTTGACGTAGTGCTGGAAATTCTTCTCGAATTTCACGTACATTAAATGGTTTTTGTTCCAAGTTGCTCATATTCGTACAAAGGTACGAATTCCCTTATTTTGAATTGTTCTAAAGAAGGATAAATTGCAAGATTATTTTGCTTTCAATGAAATATACGGAATCAAGACTTCTTCTAAGGAAATTCCTCCATGTTGAAACGTGTTCCCGTAGTAATTCACGAAATGGTTGTAGTTATTTGGGTAGACGAAGAAATCTTGTTCTCTGGCAAATACAAACTCCGCAGATAGTTTTAGTTTGGGGAGGAAGGCCTCACTTGGATTCTTCACTGAAAACACTTCTTTTGCTTCATATGTTAATCCGCGTCCCGCTTTGTAACGTAAATTGGAATTCGTGTTTCGTTCACCAACGATTCGAACCGGTTTGTTGACCTTGATTGTTCCGTGATCAGTAGTAACGATCAATCGGATTCCGGCATCCGCAATTTTTTTGATGATTTCGAGTAGGGGAGAGTGTTCCAACCATGAAACGGTGATCGAGCGATACGCCGATTCATTGTCCGCTAGTTCCCGAATGACCTCCATCTCTGTGCGTGCATG
>CALQBB020000258.1 GCA_943328715.2 Polynucleobacter meluiroseus
TCTTTGAGAATACTTAGTTTATCTAAATATTTTTTTCGAATGATGCTTTCCATGAGACAAATTTAGTGAAAATCCTAAAACTATCAAAATGATAAAACTTTTAGGAATATGGGGCCTTGCTGGAATTTGAAACCTGCGAAACGCTCTCATCACCATCCCAAATGGTAATATTCAAAGAACAGGCAATTATCAGGCTCGTCATAGAAGGTTCTAATTTCGTAGCCGCTATTCAGAATATTGCTAGCTGTTCCAAGTCCTTGATTGGTGTGTACAGAACTTCGACAAAGCGTAAAGATGCGTTTTCCTTTGAAGAAAACCATGGCGTTACCCTTTTGAACAAAGTGATCGATCTGATCTTTTAAAAACCGCGAATTCCCGATGTTTTGTCGGATGTCCTCACGTCCTTCATAGATAATGAGGGACTGCAAGTCAAAGCCATTATTAGCTTGTTCAAGTTGAGTGGCAGCATTGCCGTATCGTTTTTCCGTGGCCTTGTAATAATTCACCAAGTTCGAATCTTGATCTCCATAATAGGCAATGGCATTAATCAAGCTTTCTTGTCCTATTCTTAACATCACAGAAATGGTGTCTAAGGAGACCAAAACAGTATAATCACCAACAGTCCATTTTCCCATTCGCGTTTCAGGCATCTGCGTAGATAACTTGATTTCCCATAGATCCTGGGAAAAAGCAGTGAGGTTTATTGCAAGGAAGGAAAGCAGGAATAAAAACTTCATTCAATGAAAGTACAAAAAGAGTTTTAGCAATGGTTTTTTGACTTAACGATTAAACCAGTAGATCATTCCACCACCATCAATTCCAACCATGTTTCACCCAAATTTAAGCTTACTTGGGTTCCTTTTTTTGGATGGAGGGTAAAATCAGGATCGCTGGAGAAGATTAATAAGCCAAGTTGGTGACCAGCGGGAATGATTTGATCATCGGGTTGGAAATTAAACGTGAGGTCGTAGAATGTACCAGGTTGAAGTGCTTCGCCTTTTTCTAATGAACGGTGATTTTGAGGATCTGCCCAGGCGCGGTTGACAAGAATGTCTTCGAGTTTGAGTTTCTTCGGATTGTAGTTGTTCGGAACGGCGATGAGGTATACTGAAAGATTAGCGGCCTCTTGGTTACTTGCAACTTGCACATGAATACGCCCTGTTCCTGAAATATGTAAAGGTTTATTCAAGTTTTCACTCCAAAACAGAAGTCGGTTCTCGGATTTTTTGGGTGTAATGAGTTGAACGGCTTTCAGGCTGGCATTGTCAACGAAAGACAAGGTTTTTCCCGCATTTTTGTCCCTTGAAAGATTTCCAGTATTCGCATTTTCCGATTGCGGATAAAAACGCAGGGCTTTTGCTTTGGGATTTGGAAAGGCGCTATATGGTTTTGCTTCGTTTTTTCCTTTTGGAACAATCCAAGCATCAGCAAGTTTTTCTACTTCGTTATTTTGCCCATGCAAATATTTCGTAAACCACATATTCATCATCCAAAGTGGGGGAGGGTAGCCATGGCTCATTTGATTGTAATAAATTTTGGCTGGAAGTCCCATCTTTTTAGCCTTTTCGTAAAAACGAAAGCTATGTTCCGACATGACATTCCAATCTTCAAATCCATGACACATAAACAAGGCTGCTTTCATGCTGTCCATTTGTGTCAAGTAATCGCGGGAAGCCCAAAATTCATTGAAGTCACCACTGATTCGATCTTGTCCAGGAACCAATATTTTATCGCGAATGATTGAGTCGTTGTGGGCACGATTTTCAGGATCACCACTGTGAACAAAATCGTACAAAATGTCGGTATCTTCTCCCAAATATCCATCGGGAGAGCGCACCAAACCATTAGAGCGGTAATACAAATACCAAGAACTCACCGGCGCATTCGGAATGATGGCTTCAAGTCCTTTCACTCCAGTACAAGCAGCGGCCAAACATAACGTTCCATTGTATGAAGTCCCCATCATTCCTACTTTTCCGGTCGACCAAAAAGCCGTTACGGTATCCATTCCTGTACGAGTGGTATATCCCATTGCTCTTCCGCAGAGCCAATCAATGACGCAAGCTGGAGCAAGTTTTTCATTTTCGCCACCAATGGTTGGCGCACCATCTGAAAATCCAGTTCCGGGTGACGAAGAATACACAGTAATATAACCTCTATTCACCCAAGTAAGGTCTTGATATTGAGCTTCCCAAGGTTTATTCGACGTTCGTTTTGCGACAGCGTGTTTATGGGATGGGGGCGTTTCACCCAGTTCGTGATTCACATTCCAATAAAAGCTTTTTGAATCACCGCCTGTTCCAGCAAAATATGGACTAGTGGTGTAAATCACTGGTAATTTGATTCCTTGGGTTTTGGTTTGAAGGGGTCGAGTTAAAAATACGTGCATGCGATCGAGTTTCCCATTGGCATCGCTATCGAAGTTGGTTTGCACCCATAATTCCTCTTTAATCCATTCCGCGGGATTGCTAAATGCGGGCACAATTTGCGCTTCACCATTTTTGAAAATTGGTTTTGCTTGTTGTGCGTTCAGGGTAGGAAGGAGAATAACACCAAGAATAAGGAAAATAAATTTTTGCATGATCGTTTCGTTACGTTAAAACAAAGATAGTAGAAATCAGTTTTAAAAACGGAACGGTTATTCTTCATCCATTCATGTTCAGTCAAACAATGAATGCCTTCCAATTCAAGACTTTACTGTTTAGCTTACCTAGTTAGCTTCCAACGCATCTATAAACGGAAAAAGCCAATCTCCGACGTGACGGATGACTGGCTTTTCTTAGTAGCGGGTGAGCCACAAATTTCTAACTTCCTCGAAGGATATGAAATGGTTGTTGATCTGTGGAAATATTTGAATAGGCGACACGAATAGATGTCATGCGGAGTATAAGCTGTATTAAACCACATATCCATCAACAGCTGATTCAGAAGCATAAATAATAACGGTGGTAAGACCTGGCAATGTTATCGCCAGTAATAGGGGCTTAGCAGAAATTGCTTTGCCA
>CALQBB020000259.1 GCA_943328715.2 Polynucleobacter meluiroseus
GAGTTTGTCGCATTCCAACCATACGCAAGTAGCGTCATACATAAATCCGTTTCCTTAGGTTTCTCGGGATTTAATTCCGGATTGAGTCTGAGCTGTGAAATCAATAAACACAAATCTCCCCCTCGTGCTGGCTCATCAAATAACGCCATTTATGTGGACGTGCTAGGTCAAACTTATTTTGGATCAATCGTTTACGAACGTAGTTTGAATGTCGCTTCGAATGGTGTTCAGCACAGTGTTTCCGGAGGATTTATTTCCTTAAGACAAGTTCCTTGGACTTCCTTTAATTATTCAATGGTTTCTATACCTTTTTCCTACAATGCCTCATTTGATTTTAATAAAAATAAAAATCTACCAAGCAAATTAGAACTTGGACTAGGCTTAACAGCATCGTTTTTTAAAGGCTATGCCATTACCATGCCTTATCGAAACCAAACAATCTACCCATGTCTGCGCCTAGGGTACACTTACCATAGTTACCGTCACGGCTTACTATTTAAAGCTACAATTATTCCGCAATTGCCAGGAGTTTCGAACACTTTCAATGATAACACGAGAAAGACAAGTTACAATTCCCAATTAATGCCCGGATTCGGAATCAGTATCGGGAAGACGTTTTAATGTGCTAATATGCTAATGTACTAATTGTGTTGCCTTAAATTAGTAAATGACTACCTTGCACCCATGAAATTTCATACTGCTATCCAAACTACCTATCATTGTTCTTTAGAACAGGCATTTAAAATGCCAATGCTTTGCGATGTAACCAAAATTCATACTGGATTTGGTGTCATGCCAAAAGTAACGCATTGTACGGATGATGAAAACTGGGGTCAAGTCCATTCTTCAAAAAAGGTATTTGCTGCGAAGTCTTGGTCACAAAAAGGAGGATTCGTTTCAGTAGATCATGTTTTGGAGCGTAGAGAAAATGAGTATTGGAAGATTAAAGTGGATGATTTTCAATCATGGATGCTTGGATTCTATCAATTTGTAGGTGAATGGAAAACAACAGAAACTTCGCCGAATACCATTCAAATTGACTATTCCTATACCATGTATGCACATGGAATTTTATATTATCCATTCAATTGGTTATTCACGAAGTTATTCTGGAGGAGATACATGAAACAGGTTTTGAAGAACATCGAACAGTTGATTGAGAATGACGAGCCATATAAATACCTTTAACTAGATTTCACAACTTCTTAATCTAACTCTCTCTTGAGTTTGCTTATCTTTGTCCCTCAAACTAGATCTTGCTCTTCATGAATGTCATCAATCCGAAATCGGCTTTACTTTTTATTTTAGTTACCATCTGCCTTGACTCCATTGGTCTTGGAATCATCATTCCGTCTTTTCCAACCTTAGTTTCGGAAACTGCTCATGTTCCAATTAGTCAAGCCTCCCAATATTTTGGATGGGTGATGGGTGCCTACGCTTTTATGCAATTCATCTTTTCTCCGCTCATCGGAAACTTGAGCGATCGCTTTGGTCGTCGTCCCATTTTGTTGATTTCCGTACTCGGAATGAGCTTGGATTATATGGTGATGTATTTCGCACCGGATTTATGGTGGTTGGTAATCGGACGTGCAGTCTCTGGAATCTTTGGTGCGAGTTTCACTTCCGCTTCCGCATACATTGCAGATATTTCCACTCCGGATAAACGTGCACAGAATTTCGGGATGATCGGTGCTGCGTTTGGTATCGGATTCGTGATCGGACCTGCGATAGGTGGACTCCTTTCGGACTTTGGTGCGCGAACGCCATTCTTAGTCGCAGCTTTCTTTTCCATGGCGAATTTCATCTATGGATTTATCGTTTTGAAAGAATCTTTACCCGTAGAAAACCGCCGCGCCTTCGAGTGGAAACGATCCAATCCTTTTGGTGCACTTAAACAAATGAAACGCTTCAAGAAGTTAAAGTATTTATTCCTCGTTTCTTTCTTGACGATTCTAACGACGATGTGTGTGCATTCCACATGGAATTTCTATTCGATGGAAAAATTCGGCTGGACCACCAAAGAAGTGGGGATTTCCTTAGCGGTTGTCGGCGTTTGTTTTGGCGTCGTTCAAGGAGCCTTAACTGGAAAAATTGTTGCGAAAGTAGGGCAGAGAAATGCAGCTAAACTTGGCTTATTTCTTTCGATTTTCGTTTTAATGGGAATGGGACTCATCTACGAAGGATGGATGATGTACGCCATCATTCTACCATATGCATTCACAGGAATTGTGGATCCAGCGATTCGTTCCATAATTTCCGGACAAGTGCAAAGCAACGAGCAAGGGGAACTTCAAGGAATCTTCACTAGCTTGATGAGTTTGGCCGAGATTATTGGTCCACCATTGTTCATGTGGTTTTACTACAATTTCAAATCAAGTGTTCCAAATTCCAACCTTGGACTTGGCACACCATTCCTTGTGGCAGCATTCATCGCGCTGTTAGCTTTCCTATTAATTTCATGGACGCTGAAAGGATACACGAAAACAGATGAAGTTGTAGAAGAGGAGTTGAAGTGATGAATTAGCTGCGAATCCTATATTGGTAAAGGAATTCAGCTATTTTCATTCGTATATCGATTCGTATATTTACGTATATTTTTCATTACTCAGTTCGTATATCCAATCGTATATTTACGTATAAATACGTATATTTTTAAGTTGTAAATGCGTATATTATTCGTATATTTGCGTATAAATACGTATATTTTATGAGCCTGAAAATACACAATTTGCACTTGGATCTTGGTATGAAAATCATTACTGACCTGAACAAAATAGATCGGTTTGATGCTTCGTGGACTTCCATAGAGAAACGAGAAGGTATATCATTGAAACAACTAAAATCGATCGCAACAGTTCGAAGTGTCGGCGCATCAACCAGAATTGAAGGCTCTAAAATGACCGATGATGAAGTAGCTGTATTGATCGGGAAATTGTCTATTTCTAAACTAGAGGAAAGAGACGAACAGGAGGTAATTGGGTATTTTGAAGCGTTAGACACC
>CALQBB020000260.1 GCA_943328715.2 Polynucleobacter meluiroseus
AAGACCTTACATGATTGGTGCTACGATTTTAATGATTCTCTCTTTTGTACTGAATCACTTCATTGTTCCTCGTTCGTCTAAGGTTCGTTTGGCATTTGAAGAAAAGTACTACCGTGATGTCTTGTCCGTTGAGGACTATCAAGCGGAATACCCAGGAAATGAGTTGGTATATTTTTCAAATTACACCTCTTCAGAAAATCAGATTCACGACTTGACCATTCAAAAGTGGAATGAGGAAAATGAGCCCATTTATTTTTTTAGAGCCCGAACCATTAAAAGTATCCCGGGAACCAATCGTTGGTCCGTAAAGGATTATTACGAGAAAAATTATGAATTCCCGAAGGGAAAGCTCGTGCATGGATCTAAGAAGGACACCACCTTCTCCTTTACGTTGGAGGAAATTGCTCAGCGAGAAAATGTTGCAGAAACCATGACGTTTAGTGAGTTGACGCGATTGATTGAACGAGAGAAAATTAAAGGTTCTTCGCTTGTACCTACTTACGAAATCGAACTTCACCAACGAACATCCTATCCATTTGCTGCGTATATTTTAACGATTATGGGTGTATCCGTCTCTTCGCGAAAGAAACGTGGAGGAATTGGCGTAAACGTGGCCATCGGACTCACCATTGTTTTTGTTTACATCTTTTCGATGAAGATGTTAACCGTTGCATCAATGAATGTGGGTTTACCGGCCATTATTTCTGTGTGGATACCCAATATCATGTTTGCTTTTACTGCATATATTCTATACCGGTTTTCTCAGAAGTAAGGCAATTTTTCTAAATCAATCCATT
This sequence comes from Polynucleobacter meluiroseus, assembly GCA_943328715.2. Taxonomy (GTDB): domain Bacteria; phylum Bacteroidota; class Bacteroidia; order Flavobacteriales_D; family Crocinitomicaceae; genus UBA952. The sequence continues at coordinate 798 of CALQBB020000260.1, forward strand.
CGCCATCTTCGGCAGTGATGGTATTTTGAAAAATACTTTTCGCTTCTAATAAATGCTGTTCACTCGTATCGTATCGTGAGGAAAAATGTCCAATCACTAAGTATTTTACCTTCGTTTTTTCCGCTATTCCCGCTGCTTGTTTCGCTGTACTGTGATAGGTTTGTTTGGCGCGGGCTGCATGCTGTTCGGTAAACGTTGCTTCGTGGTACATGACATGCGCTCCTTCGATAGCCGATTCGTATCCTGTCCAAGGTTTGGTGTCTGAACAATATACATACGTTAATGAAGGCGATGGAGGAGAGGTGAATTTTTTGTTTTTTAACACGCGTCCATCTTTCACTAAATCTTGACCTGCTTTTAATTTCGGTAAGTCTTCTAAAAGCAATCCAGCTTCTTTGATGGCTGCTGCATTTAGATGCAAGGGTTTGGGTTTTTCTTCGATTCGATATCCCCAGGTTGGAATGCGGTGTTTTAAAGCAAAACTTTTAATTTCAATCAGTCGATCTTCAAAAATCGTTTGGAGTGACTTAGTTTCAAGTTGAACGAATTGTACGTCAAAACAAAGTTTGTGTCCACCAACCTCAATAAACGATGTGATTAACTGTTGTAATTCCGGTGGACCATAAACCGTTAATCCACGGGTTCTGCCCAATAAATGCATGGATGAAATTAATCCAGGAAGTCCAAAAAAATGATCTCCGTGCAAGTGCGAAATGAGGATGTGTGTTATTCGTTGCAACTTAATGCCAAACTTGCGCAGTTGCAGTTGGGTTCCTTCACCACAATCAATGAGAATATGTCTGTTGTTACATTCGATGTATTGCGCAGTTGGATTGCGCTTACCAGTTGGAAGCGCCGCGCCACTACCTAAGATGCAAACGGAGAAACTCACGCAATAAGTGCATCAATTCCTTTATCTACGGAATTGGTAATAACTAGAACTTTGTCTAATTGTGCGATTTCAACCATTTTCTGAACGTTGCTTTGTAGTCCGCACAGAGCAAAACCACCGTTGGTATCTTTACAAAGTCGATTCGCAATAAGGATCGCACTTAATCCCGATGAATCGCAATATTTGGTTTTGGAAAGATCTAATAGAATGAAATTACTGCCAATTTTATTCAATTGAAGGAAATGACTTTTCAATTCAGGTGCATTACTGGCGTCGAGTTTTTCAACATGTGTAGATACAACTACTATTTTTCCTTGAGGGTCTACTGAAAAGTTCATCACTATCGTTTTGTCAAATGTAAAAATTTTCAGCGTTCAATCTTCGATGCGAGTAAATAAATTACTGCCATGCGAACCGCAACTCCATTTTCTACTTGGTCAAGTATGATGCTTTGCTTGGAATCCGCTACATCACTTGATATTTCCACCCCACGGTTAATTGGACCTGGATGCATCACAATGATTTCTTTCGAAAGTCCATCTAAGATCTCTTTATTCAAGCCAAACAACATGGTGTATTCACGCAGGGATGGGAAATATTTGATGTCTTGTCTTTCTAATTGAATGCGCAACATATTAGCTACATCGCACCATTCCAATGCTTCGCGAAGGTTGTGAGATACTTTGACTCCTAAATCGCCAATGTATTTGGGAATTAAGGTAGTTGGACCACAAACCATGACTTCAGCACCTAATTTTTGAAGGCAATAAATATTTGATAAGGCTACTCGAGAATGTAGAATATCTCCAACGATCACTACTTTTTTCCCTTCAACACTTCCCAAACGTTCACGAATGGAAAATGCATCTAGTAAAGCTTGTGTTGGATGTTCATGTGTTCCGTCACCTGCATTGATGACGCGTGCTTTTACTTTTTGAGAAAGAAATAGGGCAGCACCTGGATTAGGATGTCTCATGACTACCATGTCCACCTTCATTGCGAGAATGTTATTTACCGTATCAATTAATGTTTCTCCTTTTTTGACTGAACTACTTGCAGCACTAAAATTCACGGTGTCTGCGGAAAGTCTTTTTTCTGCTAGTTCAAATGAAAGCCTAGTTCGAGTGGAATTTTCAAAGAAAATATTGGCGATGGTGATATCTCGAAGGGACGGAACTTTCTTAATGGGACGATTGATAACCTCTTTGAAGCTATCTGCTGTCTTGAAGATTAACTCGATATCTTGTCGCGTTAAATCTTTAATTCCCGTAAGGTGATCAACACTTAAATTATTCATTGCTTTCTTTTGTA